>CALJVA010000018.1 GCA_937975135.1 uncultured Thermoactinomycetaceae bacterium
ACTGCCTTGATTTGCGATGCTGTAACCAGATGCTGATTACTCTCCGATACTTGTTGCTGCGGCATTTTCTCTAATTCGAATGCCTCTACCAATACTTGCAACGTTTGGTCTTTCGAACCATCATTGACGACAACCACTTCATACTCTGGATATTCCAACGACAACAGCGACCTAACGTTCTCGATGATCGTCAGCTCTTCATTGTATGAAGGAACCAGAATCGACACGGGCGGTACATGCTCTGAAACTGACAATGATTGAAAACGGGCAAATTTTGTACCTTTTAAGATCGGTAATAGTCTGCGGAATGAATTCAGCATGACAAAAAAATAGATCGAATACACCGTCATGATGTAATAAATGGCGAACACACCATATGCGAGCAATAAATCCCGAATCATTCGTATCCCTCCCTTTTGTAAAAATAGCCTCTCGGCATTCGCCGAGGCAGATGGGACAAGGGTTTCCTTGAACCATCTAACTTCCAATCCTCCCACTTTTGTTAGAGGATTTTTTATTTCAACCAAACCCCGAACTGGAAAAAATACTTCGAGATTTAGTTGTTTTTTTGTCGAAAACACTTGACATTTTAGAAAGACCCCAATAATTGCGCGAGAAGGATGTATTTTTCCTTACTACCAAATATGGGGTGTTTCTTTTGAAGCCTGTATTCATTCCACATTCGTCTTATCAAGATTTCGTTCTGGAACAGCTTCGTACCAACTATGGACCCGGTATCGTCATCGTAAATAAGGACTGGCCGCTTGTTCTGAAACTATGGAATACGGATCTCTCCGCCCTCACTACAATGCTTCGCGACTCCTATTCCAAGAAGGGGCCGGAGCCTCGCGATCCGGCTTCCCTATGGCGTTCGTTTCTTATTCTTCTCATGACCAATCCCACCATGGGAATCACCGAATGGGTCAATGAGATGAAACGTACGCCCCTTTACGCCATTCTCAGCGGATTTCCCTTCGACGACATTCCCGGCGTGGGAACCTTCTATGATTTCTTCGAGCGGCTCTGGCCAGCAGTGGACAAAAATCTAAAGCCCAAGAAGCAGCGAAGACGAAAGGGAAAAACTAAAAAGGGCAAGAAAAAGGGCGAGAAAGCGCCGACGACTACACCCGGAAAAGTTGGGCGATTGGTTAAATGGATGATGCGTCACTCCAATAAAAAAACGGCTTTTCCTGCAGACCGACTGTTTGACTTCTTTCAGTCGCAGATCCTTGCTGTGTCGGCAGATCTAGGATTGCTCGGGGACTTGGGCGGCTTCAGCGCCGCCGGTGATGGCACACCGATCGTTACTGCTGCCTATCCCCGGAGCAAATCCACTTGTGATTGTCGTGCCCGCGGTATAGCTGAATGCAACCATCCTCGCGCTTACTCCCAGCCGGATTGCGACTCCGGTTGGGATAGTGCCAGAGAGAAGTACTTCAACGGATACCACCTGTACATGATCTCAGCGGCGGATAGCAAACACGATTTGCCTTTGTATCCAAGACTGCAACCTGCTTCTAGGCACGACGCTGTCAGTCTGGTAGTAAGCTCTGTTGAATTCAAGCAACGATTCACCTTGGGCACGGTGGATAAGATGCTCCTCGATGCCGCTCATGATGCGGAATCGATCTATCTCCTCTTGGAGCAACAAGGCATGGAGCCTTTTATTGATTTGAATGTTCGCTCCAAGAAGAATACGGCGAGCAAGGGAACAAGTGACATTCAAATCTCTCCCAAGGGCATTCCGATTTGTCCGAATGGAAAAGAGATGAATCCTAACGGAACAGACAGGAAGCTCCATCGCCGCAAGTGGAGATGCACCCCCGCCTGCGGCTGCTCTACAGCCAAGTACGGCCGTACCTTCTACACCAAGACCAGCGATGATCCAAGACTGTTTCCAAAGACACCGCGGGATTCGAAGCAGTGGGAACTGGTTTACAAACGCCGATCCTCCATTGAACGCTCCAACAAGCGAGAGAAGATCGACTACAAGCTCGAGTCAGGCAGACATCGTTCCACCATGATGTGGTACATGCGTATCTACGCGATTATGACCTGCCAGCACATAGATGCATGGTATGTCGACCAAAAAGATCGGTGGGAACCACTCAAAGGAATGATTTGCCCTTCGGCAGCCTGATTTTTAAAAAATCACCGAAAAAATTGGGTTAGTCTGCCCTTTTTTGAAAATGGTTTTCACAATCCAGTTTTTCCAGCTTAATTAGATCGTTTTTTAGGAATCCCACCCTTCACCTCACTCCGAATGCCGAGAGGCTATACTAATATTTCACTGGCGTTGCATCGAGGTTTTCAAGGTTATTTTCATTCAATATATTACTATAAATGTAAGATATTAATGTAATTTCGTGGACAAAAGAAAAGAAATCTCTTATTGTTGAGTTACCTACGCGTTATCCATAAAAAACGCCTCAACAAAGGAGATTTCTTATGGATAACGTACCTAACTCTACTGTCATTTGTCAATGTCTTAAAATGTTAAGTGTTAACACATCTCGAGACAAGGAGCTGGATTATCGAGCACAGAAATTATTTGTTGGCTCTTCCATCCTCATGTTTATCGAAGCTCAATTGCAGCAGCGTCATTCGTATTATGAGATGGTCGAACATCTGGTAGCCAACGATACATTTCAGAAGATGCTCGGACTGGAGTCGATCAGCATTTCCCAGCTCTCACGCAAGATGAGACAGTTGCCTACAACAGAGCTACAAAACCTTTTCTTCTCCCTTTTGAAGAAGATTAAGGAACTGACAGGAGATAGGCGAGGTGTAAGTGCCCAGATCGGTAAGCTAAAGGTGTTAGACTCTACAGAAATCACCTTGCCACCTATTCTTTCAAAATGGGCCTACTGTTCAAGATCTAATCATGGTGTCAAAATGCATACATCCCTTGTTATCGCAGATGCGAAGACGATGTATCCAGATCACATGATTGCCACAACTAAAGATGTAGCCGATCACGAAGTCGCGAAGTACTTCACGGTGGAACAAG
>CALJVA010000019.1 GCA_937975135.1 uncultured Thermoactinomycetaceae bacterium
CCATACGGCCAGCCGTGAAGGATGGACATGCCATCCCTCAAGGCTGGGCGCATCAGCCCAAATAACTTTCCGCTCCCAGAAAGTCGATCTCCACCTGATAGTTTTTCTTGTCGATCAACTAACTCAGTCTTGTTACACGTCTTTCCAAGTCGATTGCTTTTTTTCGCATTTCTTCTGGGTCATACAATGCACGTATTATATAAGCCGTGTTTCCATAATCGGTCTCTACCGTCTCCTTTTTCCTTCCAGCCAACGCCTTTAGTTCGGCTATTTCGCTCCGCATTTGCTTGGCAAGCTCAATGGCCTCCATGATGGTATATTCCTTACCTTCCCATTCCAGAGTATGGGTGACATTGGCTTTAGCCATGAGCAGATCCAGTTGACGAAAGTCCTGTCTGGCCTTTCGTATTTCCTCCGTGATCCCGTTAACCGTCCGTGCCGGATAATCTGCTTTTTGACCCGGCAACAACTTGACCGTTGACACTTCTTTTCGTTCCTGCACCAATTCCGTTATCCGCCGCATGATGGCCGCTCTTAACGGCAACGCTTCGGCTAACGTGATTTTCATTCATCATCCCCCGTTTCTTCTTGTATTGTTCCGGCAAACCCCCATCCGTTTGATTCGATCCACTCGATGAACTGATCCCAAAACTGATCTTCACTGATCATCGCTTACTGGGTTGTCCATTAGGTCACCAATCAGTCTATTTTTATATATTTTAACATGTTTTTGCTCCTTTACTGTTAGAATATAGCTAAAATATAGGGCTGAAAGGGAACATTCCAGTAGCATACTCCTACACTTTAAACTGGATAAAGCCGTTTTTTCGTGTTCTTGGGCAAAAGGTAGCCAAGAGTGAAAAAGTGAAAAGCAGTCTTGGCGACTGCTAAATTACCTTTTGTGTATTACTTCTTGTGTATTACTTCTTTATTAACAATAGCCAATGCTTGTTGTTCTAACTTATATGCTTCATAACGAAGGTTATTGGATTCTAACGCCAAGTGGTTTATTTCGTCTTGCTTTTCTGGACTTACTAAAGGAATTTCAATTTGCGAAACATGGTTATCATCAATTTCATCTACAACAGATCCATAAGTAAATCTCTTTATCAATTCATAACCATACGGACTGGAAAGAAATACATAGAGGTAACCTGCTATTGAATTTGAAGCAGGAATGATTCTAATCACATGTTCATTGATAACCCAGTTTTCCCAATGTTTGGGAACCAAGGCAACCTTGCCTATTGTTCCACTTCTAGTTACAAGAACCATGTTTTCTATTAACCGTAATTCTTCACTAATTCTTTTTTTATGGTGTTTAACTGATAAATACTTTTTCTCGGAAGGGTCGAGCTCGTATATTTGTTTTCCTCCAAAGAAAACAGTTCCTTGTCCTTCCTCAACGTAAACCCTTTTAAAACGTCCGGGAAGGATTATCTTATTACTAATCCTTTCATCACCAATGGTCGTGACTTCTTTTGCATGATTTTTTAGGTGATTAATGATTGACTTAACAATTGGAACATGAAAAGAGGCTTCAAACCGATTGCTTAAATCAGAAAATTTAACCGAATAATTTTTTAGATTAGATGATGTATCAAAATACTCAAGTTTAAATTCATTAATAGGCGGAAGCTTTAACTCATTGACTAATAACTCTTCGGCTTTATCGAGCAATTCATTTGAATCATCCCGTAGCTCATAAGATTTCATCACAAGCTCATGAATTCGCTTCTTTAGCATATTCGGCGGATTTGGTATTGGAATATTATGCAAATGCTCTGGTTCAATATGTGATACAACTGCACCATAGTTATTGGTATTTATAAGAGTATACCCTATCTTTGTTTTTAAAAACGCATAGACATATCCAATATCAATTTCATTTTTACATTCAATTCTTATTAAGTCATGACTGAATATCTTGTTATCAAGCGTTTTTGAAACAATACTACAATTTCCAATAGTACCGGAGCAAGTCATAAGGATTTGTCCCTTTTTTACCCTTAATGCTTCAATATCAGTCTTTGTAGCTTCAGAAATATACCCACTAGGTTTTGGATAAACTTCTAGTATTTGAGAAGGCTGATAAATTGGAAAAGGGGATTTTTCCACCCAAATTCTTTTAAAGCGTGGTCTATGGTAAGCTGTTGCTAAACCGTTTTCACCACAGAGTGGAGATAACTCCCACTTACAATCCCTAAGTATCTCTCTTGCATGACGACCCTCAATATTGTAAACACTAGCTTCCAGCCTTACTTCACTATTTAAAACTTCCGACAGACTAACACCGCTCCAATTAAGCTCCTCTTGAGGTATATCAATAACTTCAGGATTATAGACTCTCTGTGCTATTTTATCCTTACTTGTCTCTACCATGTTATGCCCTCCCGTTGCTTCCAAACCTTAAAAACATCCGCAATAAGAGGGGTTTGGTCATCAAGAATTTTTGTCTTTGAGACAGTTTTAACAGTTCTAGTTCCATCAGCTATTTCTCCAATTGCAAGAACATTATTTGTCTCTGGAACCAACAGTTCGTTACCGTATTTATCTCGTTTAAATAAGGGGTTTCCTCTTTTGTCGTGTCCTATCCGTTCAGCCATAGCCATAAAAATATTGTAATCAGCCATTTGTCCAGTCTTCTCTTCAAGATCAATTTCTTGCTGACTTTTCTTTTGTAAAATCAAAACTGAAGTCTGTGTTCCATTTCTAGGTTGAAAAGTATCTGCATGCAAGTCAATGCTTGCAATGATTTTCGTATGTTTTACAATCCATTGCCGTATATATCCTAAACCCGGAGACCCTAAAATTGCATCCGGCAGTACAATACCCATGCGACCACCATCTTTCAATAACTGCATACATCTTTCAATAAACAACTGTTCTGGGGGTACAGAGGACTGTAGTCGGTTGGTTTTAACCCAATAACCATCTTTCTTCTCCCAAATATACCCTAAATCATACTGCTCTAAAATTGCTGGGTCTTTAATTGGAATTTTACTTCCAAATGGTGGATTTGTAATTATTACGTCAAACAAAGCTATTGACCTAGAGTTGCGTATTGTCGATCTACTTATCCCCAATATTTCACTGAGCTTTTCCTTAATATCGCTTGACCATTCGTGGGGTGGCAGGAGAGAGTTCATTCGGAATATATTACCACTACCATCATTATTCATTACCATATTCATCTTTGTTGCTTTAACAAGGTCAGGGTTAATATCAAAACCAAAAAAATTGCTTGACGCAACATCAGAAATTTTGTCTTGAAACATTTTATATTCATCGTGATTCCAGTCAGTGCTAGGCTTCCCAAAAACATCTTCCATTTGTTTTTTAAGCTCATTTATCACCTTATTCATTGCAATAACAAGAAAGCCGCCTGTTCCACATGCAGGGTCTAAAATTTTTTCGGTTGATTTAGGAGAAAGCATTTCAACAGTCATATGCATTACATTTCTAGGTGTAAAGAACTCACCTCTATCACCACGTAGGTTCGCACCTACAAGCTCTTCATATGCTTTACCTTTTATATCAATGTGTGTATTTAAAAGACTGTAGCTTTGAAGCTCGCTAACAATATAGGCTAAACTTCTTGGCGATAAGCCTATTTCATCATTATGTTCAAATATTGTTTTATAACGCTTTTTTACCCTCTCAAATATCTTTGATATTCGCTTTTTAACTGTAAGTTGACCATCAGGATTTAACCGTTCAGATGAGGTCACATAAAATTCGAGCGGATTAGGAATATTTCTTTCGTCTTCAATTTTACAGAAAATAACTTTTAGTAACTCGAAAAAAGCAGGCTGTTTTTGCATTCCATCATTAGCATAAATGTGATTATGGCAGGTTTTGAAGACGAATAGAAGGTTGTCTTCAACCGCGTTACGTAATGATCCTCTTTCAGGTCTATCTATGTCTTCTACTGAACCGTCTGCGGCAGGTATATCGTTGTATTCTACAAACTCAACCTGCCCTTTTTCGTTAACAACTTTTCGTAAAACTTCTTTATATTTACCATTAGTCCACATACCCCACTCACAATTAGGACAAGCAGACATATAAGATTTTAACTGTTCAATCCCATCCTTTTTATTTGAAGGTTCAACAGTTTCTTTTTTACACTCAATAATCAGCTTCACATTTTCTTGACTAAAGTTTTCACATCCATCAGGAAAAATAACAATGTCTGCCCGAGGTCTCCTAGAACCAACTTTTATTCCATACTCAACTTTTATTCTTTCTTTCGAGTATTTTAGTTCGTTAACTAATCTTTTTTCTATGTTTTGTCGCACATATTCTTCCGGGGTATCATTCCTGAACTTTCCATCTATGTAATCACATATTTTACCTTCTGGTATTGTAATAATTGATGGTGTTTTGTTATCATCCATTACACCGACATTCTTTGACACTTAATATCCCTCCTTAACCAAAGTCAAAATCAATGTACAGTTAGTTCTATATCTACATGAAACAATTAAAACCCTCTATTTTAGACGTGTGGGATTGTCGAAGTCCCCTGACTTCGTGACAACACTCACAACGGGGTTCATACATCTCGCTCCCACTTACCACAATCAAGGGATCGTCCGCATGGGCCGGTTGGCCATCTACTAACCGTTGGGTTCTGGTGGCCGGTTTGCCGCAACAGGCGCATTTGGCATAGAGGCGAATGGATGAGTGGCTGGCGGCGATCAGTTCCGGCATGGGGTCAAACGGTTCTCCCCGAAAGTCCAGATCAAGTCCGGCACAAATGACCTTGTATCCCTGATCCGCCAGTTTTCGACATACTTCCACAATCGTATGATCAAAAAACTGGGCTTCGTCAATGGCGATATAGTCCAGTCCTCTATCAATATGGTTGAATATTTCTTCCGCTTTGTCAATCAAAATGGCTTTCAAGTCTGAGTCAAGCCAGCGTGGGCACCTTTTTTGGGATTATGAGTCACACCTGAA
>CALJVA010000020.1 GCA_937975135.1 uncultured Thermoactinomycetaceae bacterium
GCTAACCCTCGTCATATAAGAGATTCTACACCGTTTTCCGAACACCTCCTTTTTCCCACCCATTTTTTCATCGAAATTACCTCCTTATATTTTCAGACAATGGTGCAAACCCTTGATACACGCGGAGTTGAGAGTTTCCGAGCACCCCCAGGAGTTTTTCCGAAGCACAGGGTGTTCGGAAATGGATGATTTATCCAGACGATATAACGATGAAATGACATTTCAACTTCTTCTTTTATCTCATCGCACTTATCAGCTAGTGTAGCTGACAATAACACAGATATTTATAGATGATGAAGATAGAAATTCATTTCAAAGTACTAACTCACATAGATAAGATAACCAGTGAAAAAAAGCCCTAATTAAAGGGCTTTTTGAGTTGAATGTCCTCCTATCGAGGTGCATTTGATTGTTACATAAAAACCTTCTCACCGGTAGAAGAAAAAGCGGCAGGTTTCAATCCTCTTATTGAGGTGCAATTGATTGTTACAGCGGGCCTGCGATCCCTCGTCATATAAGGAATTCTACAACGGTTTCCGAACACCTCCTTTTTCCCACCCATTTTTTCATCGAAATTACCTCCTTAATCTTTCAGACAATGGCGTAAGTCCTTGATATAAGTGGGATTAAGGATTTCCGAGCACCCCGAAGGGTTTTGTCGAAGCTCGGGGTGTTCGGAAATGAGATGCCTTTTTTCATAGCTACTACTTTAATCGTTGCTTTCCTCTAATGTACTCTTTCACTAAGCTACTGGCGAGAATTTGGGATGAATCATAAAAACGGAGGGAACTGTTTTGACGACAAAAGAACAGATCGGTGCATGCACAAACAATTTCCCTCACATGATTTTCTATCAACAGGTTCTCAATGCTTTTCCATAATGTGAATACTTCATCAGAGACACCTTGTCGCTTCACTTTGTAGATTAACTCATCCACGTGGTTCTGAAACGACTCATCCCAATATAGGGTCTTCTCCTTCTGCGCGAAATGAGACTGGTATAATCCACTTTCAACGGTAGCCCGAGTCGCTAACAATCCAACTTTAGAAGGGGTATTGTCCATCGCTTCCATCGTTTCTTTCACAATATGTAAAATGGGTATATCAGTCATCGCCTGCATTTGATCGTAGTATAGATGCACCACATTACAGGGGATCGCGATGATCTGGACATCCCCACGAGACAAGGTCTCAATCCCTATCTTCAAGGCTTTTCGCATTCGATCCTGGTCCAGTGGTTTCTTGGGGTGAAAGGGTGTTGGTAGAGAGTACACCAAAATATGGGGAAAGTCCTCATCAAACTTTGCCCCATATTGACGTTCACATTCGTCCAATACTGCTTCGAGAAAAGGAGCTGTTGAACGAGGTCCCATGCCGGCCAAAATCCCAATCCTAAAAATATCTTCCATTCTCTTACCCCATCTCTTTTTTATCAATAGGAAATCCAATCCGTTGAATATAGCATTTGATCTATAAATGTAGTATAGATGGAAATATGCATATTCCAGATAGATCAGATTCTATACTCAGGTATATACTCGTGGTACATCAGGTAATATAGGTGCATTGGATATATCCTTTTCCATACTTCATCTCAAGAACCAACAGTATCACAGATCAGCGACTAGCTCCGATCTTCTGTAAGATATCCAACTCAACTTCCGAAGGAGTAAAAGATTGCTTCAGGTATTCTTTGGAGGTTTTCTCCAATGTTTGTTGCAAACCTTCCAATAAGGAGTAACGGGGACGCAGCCCAAATTGCTGGGAAAGCTTCTGAATCGATCCGAAGAAGTGGATATCACGAAAGGGAAACCATTCCTTCGGGGTGTACCCGACCTCCTTCGCCTCAACCAAGAAGATCTGAGGTGTCACTCCAATAACTTCAGCACATTTTTTTACCCAGCCTTGCATGGTGACCGCTTCCTCACCCGTTACATTATAAATTTCACCAAAGCTTTCCGGCTTTCCAGTCAAATCGATTAAAGTATCTACAAGATCATCGATATGGCCAAACTGGATAACGGGCCGCCCCATTCCCGGTAAAATGATCGGAGCATTGTTCAACAGTCGGCGAAAAACATAGGTCTCTCGGTCAAGGTTATTTCCCGGTCCATAGATATAGAAAGGGCGAAAAATGGTTACCGGGAATCCATCCTCCCGAAAGCTTTTGAGGAGCTCCTGTTCACAGCGGTACTTCTCAATCCCATACTCTCCCCAGAATTTATTAAAGCCCGCCGGACTTGATTCAGTTAGGGGAAATTCTTCTGTGTCCTGGTAAACCGCTGCAGTACTAATATGTAAGAAGTGCTTCACTCTGCCCACTAAGCACTGAATCGCCAGCCTCGTCTGCTGCGGTGTATAAGCAGAAGAATCGTACACAAAGTCAAATTGGAGACCTTCTAGTGCCGCAGCCAGTTGATCTGGATCATTCCGATCGGCGATCAGTTGTTTACACCCCTTCGGAGTAGGGTGATTGCCGCGGTTTAATACATATACTTCGTTTCCTTCTGCCACAAGCCGATTGGCAATGGCACGTCCAACAAATCTACCGCCACCTAAGACAAGACAGATTGCCATTCTTACCTTCCTCCTATGTATCAAGTTTCATCGTAATGATTATCCCCATTCACCGAACACTTCCATGCAAGTCTTCCTTTTCCCTGCTTTATCCATACTCCCTGTCTAGGCTAGTACTCTCTATACCAACCAGAAAAAACACCACTTCCTTTCATCGAAGTGGTGTTTTTTGGAACTCACACCGTCTCATACTGGATTTGATGCAACCTTGCAAAGACGCCACCCCGCTCTAAAAGCTCTTCATAGCTGCCTTGTTCCGCAATCCCTTCCTTAGTCACCACAATGATGCGATCGGCATTGCGGATCGTGGCCAAGCGATGGGCAATAACAAGCGTTGTGCGGTTTTCGGCCAATTCATTGAGAGCAGATTGGATGATCTTTTCCGATTCCGTATCCAAGGCGGAAGTTGCTTCATCCAATATGAGCACCGGTGGATTTTTTAAAAATGCCCGTGCGATCGCAATGCGCTGCTTTTGTCCTCCGGAAAGCTTTAATCCCCGCTCACCCACCTGGGTCTCGTAACCATCCGGCAATGAATGGATAAAGGATTCCAGGTGCGCACGACGAGCAGCCTCCCGGATCTCCTCATCGGTGGCGTTTAAATTTCCGTAGGCGATATTCTCCCGAATAGTTCCTGTGAAGAGAAAAACATCCTGTTGCACAATCCCGATTTGGGAGCGGAGAGATTTTTTGGTCAGATCCCGGATGTCAAAACCGTCAATGGTAATCCTCCCTTGATTCACATCATAAAATCGGGGAATCAATGAACAGATGGTTGTTTTCCCAGCCCCAGAGGGGCCTACGAAGGCAACTGTTTCCCCTGCTTTAATCTCCAAATCAATCCCCTGTAAGACCGGTTGACCGGCATCGTATTGAAAATGGACATTTTCAAAGCGAATGTTTCCTTTTAAGGGAGGTGCTTCGATGGCATCTTTCCGGTCTTGTACATCAGGCTCTTGCTCCAACAAATCGAGGAAGCGTCGAAAACCTGCCATCCCTCTCGGGTACATCTCCATTAAGGCACTAATTTTATCGATGGGCTTCATCAACACATTGACATACAACACAAAGCTGACTAACTCTCCATAACTCAGCTGATTGCGAAAAGATAGCCAGGCACCAAAAACAAGGACTACTAATGTGACAAACCGTGTCATCATGTAGATGCTGGAAGTAGTGAAGGCCATTACTTTATAAGCCTTAAGTTTTGCTTTCCGAAATTTTTTATTGTCAGTATCGAAGCGCTTTTTCTCATAGTGCTCATTGGTAAAGGATTGGACCACCCGAGCCCCAGCTACACTATCCTCGATCCGGGCGTTAATGTCAGCAATTTTTGTAAACATGGACTTCCAGGCCCGATTCATGTGCAAGTTACAATAGGTAATTACCCAGATCAGTAAGGGAACCACAAGCAGTGTAACAAAAGCAAGCTGAACGTTTATGGTAAACATGATAGCAAAAGCACCGATGAAGGTCATAATCGCAATAAAGAAATCTTCAGGGCCATGGTGAGCCAATTCCCCGATTTCAAACAAATCGTTGGTGATCCGGCTCATAATGTTCCCGGTTTTGTTGTTATCAAAAAAGCGAAAAGACTGCCTTTGCACATGATAAAACAGTTCTTGTCGCATATCGGTCTCAATATTGATCCCCAATTTATGGCCGAGATAACCAACCACGTAGTGTAGAAAGGTACTCAACATGTAGACAAGGAGTAGGAACACACTAACTATCACAATCATCGACCAGTTACCAGTCGGTAAAAGCTGATCGATAAACCACTGAACAGCCACGGGATAGGCCAATTCAAGAATGGCAACTATAACTGCACTAGTAAAATCGATGATAAATAAACGTCGATGGGGTTTGTAGTACGAAAAGAAACGGCGAATCATGCTAGGATCACCTTCATTACTATAAAGATACTCTTTCCATGATAACGGAAAAAACGAAACGAGACGATTAGGAAAAAACTACAAAAAACCACACAACTTTAAGATGAAGAAGGCTTTTTTAATCCACGAACCCAAAACCTTCATCACAAAAAAAAGCATTATACTACACAAAACTAAATGGGATGCGCATTATGAAGTCTGGAATAGCTCTCTTTCTCTCCATTTACCGAAAAGATAATATGCCAGTGCAAAACCACTACTGATCACCAAGCTGATCCCCATCCCAACACCTATTCCTTTTTCGCCCAACAGTTTGGAAAACAGGAAGATCAAGGGATAGCGCAATACCCAAAATGAAATAATGTTGAGGACAAGCACTTGGAACATCGCTCCTGAGGCCCTGACAACCCCATTCCAAACAAAGTTAAAACCGAGAAAGGGATAGAAAAAGGCCATTGTCCTGACAAATTGTGTACCGAATTGGACAGCACCTTCATCGGAAATAAACATCTGGATTCCTTGTCGAGCAAAGATAAACAATACCGTTGCTACACTGAGCATGGCACCGAGATTTAAAAAGGTTGCATAAATCGTTATTTGTTTTACCCTTTTCCACTTCTTTGCGGCAATGTTCTGGCCGGCCATACTATTGACCGCCGTGCCCAGTGCCTGTGCAGGCAGCATCAGTAAGCTATCCAATCGATTAGCCGCACCAAATCCGGCAACAACATCGCTACCAAAGCTGGTGACGACACTCATAATAGCCGCTGACCCCGCTGAGATCACCATCATTTGCAAACCCGCCGGAATCCCTTGCTTTAAAATTAAGGCAACCTCTGATTTTTTGGGCCGCCGCGGCATAGTAAATGGGATCAATCGGTGTTTTAAACTAATGGTCAACCCATAAACAAAGGCAGTTCCCTGGGACAAAAGTGTTGCAATCGCTGCCCCCTCAATCCCCCAATTGATTCCGGAGATGAGTAAGGGATCTAAAATGGTATTTAAGATCACCGCGATCAACACAAAACGGATAGGTGTCCTACTATCCCCAAGGGCGCGGAATACGGTGCCGATAAAGTTATAGCCAAAGAGAAATAAAATCCCCAGGAAGTTAATTTTCAAATAACTGGAGGCCTGGGAAATCATAGAATCTGGTGTTCCGAGCAACCGCAAGATGCTTTCTGTAAAAATAAAGCCTAAAGTACCGAGAAAAATGGCCATGCTCGTTAAAATAACAACAAATGCATTCACATAATCCTTTAATCGCTCGGGATCATCTTTTCCTTTTAGTTGCGATAAAATCGTCAAAGTGGCATTATTGATCCCAATGATGAGAGATAACACTGTAAAAATAACTGTACTCGAAACGGCAACGGCTCCTAAAGCCTCCGCCCCGATTAAATTACCTACCCACAAACTATCAATAAATTGAAACGAAACTTGAAGAAGGTTTGTAAGAAGAATCGGACTTGAAAAAACGAGCAGTTGTTTCCAAATGTTCCCACTCGTAAAATCATGCTGTTTCATCTACTATTGCTTCCCTTCATCATGTAACCACTCTCCCTATTATACCATCAAACCTGATCTGAGCAGCTAGACTCAGGTTCCGCATCAGCATAGGAACTCCTTAATTTGGAAACGATTGATCCTCCCAGGCATTCTTCGAAACCAATTATTTAAGAAATGTGCGGCTCATAAAAAGTGGGTCCATCATCGACAGACCCACTTCACAAAGCATCCTCTTAAGGTTCACAAATTCTCCGACTTCATGAGATCCTCTCTTAATTTCGTCAATATTTCACCCAAATAATTTCTCCCTCTCCATTCCTTTGGATTCAATATTCGAGGATCCTCTTCACTTAACCCAACACCCCAAATCCGGTCGACGGGACTTGCTTCGACAAGTATTGTCCCTTTCGTTTTTAGAAGCTCTTCCTTTAAATCCGGATTTTGTGTAAATTTCGCGTAGTTACCCTCGTATACGATTTGCTTGCAGTGTTGATCCCAGATCTGCTGGTCAAACCCTTTCACTTGCCGACCTAGCTTTTTTTGTTTCGCCGGGGAAGTACTCTCTAAAATTTTTTTAGCAGTTTCTAAGTCGGAAAACAATTCCGCCTTTTTATACATCATATACTGCTCAGCACAATTAAATTCGATTCCATCGACAACAAAGTTGCATAAGTACCATTGAGAAAAAGGCGAGTGGGACTTCCAAAAGAAAGTGTACTGAGACAAAAAGGATCATTCCTTTCTATTCGAAAGAAAAGTAGATTTCACTACCCGTTTTGGATCACACCGTGGAAATACTTTCGATCTCCACTCTTCTCTTGCACCTCGAATCAGGATCATGAGATCCATCCCATTCCAACACAATTGGGCAGATAACTTCTATTATATCTTCTCCATGAAAAAAGCACATCGGATCCGATGTGCTATGGACTTTTTTTCTTTTTTAGCCAACCACTCCGGCGTCCACTCGCATTTCACTGCGGTTGATAAAAGGATTGGTGACAATCTCCACTGCCATAGTGGCAATATTCTCCGGTGCCCCACCTTCTTTAGGGAAAAGTTGCATCGGCGGCCATACTTCGTCGGCAACGCCTGTTGCAGCAGTAAGAGGGGTCTTAATATAACCCGGCTTAATCCTATTCACGCGAATCCCATGGTGACTTAATGTGACAGCTAAATCACGGCTTAATCCAAGAATGGCAGCTTTCGCAGCCCCGTAGTCATAGCTAAACACTG
>CALJVA010000021.1 GCA_937975135.1 uncultured Thermoactinomycetaceae bacterium
ATTTATCTCTCTTTTTACCCGATTACTTCCAAAGCCTTGTCGATACTCTCCAATACTTTCGGTTCAGTTTCTTTCTTTTTTGCTTCTAATAATCCAGTTTTTGCTTCATCCCCTCCAATTTTTCCTAAAGCCCACGCAACAGTACTACGAATCACCGATCGCGAATCTTCTTGCAATAACTTGGATAATAAGGGGACGGCCGACTCATCCCGAAAATGAGCTAAAGCAACGATTGCATTCCGCTGAATGGGTGTTCTTCCTCGCCATGAGCCAGACATCGAACCAAACTTTTGTTTAAATTGCCGATTGCTCATCGTTAAAAGTGGTTTCAGTAAGGGTTTTACAAGATCAGGGTCTGGTGTAAACTCTTTCTGGTGAGTGAAGTTTTTACCTTTATTTTTCGGGCATACCAGCTGACAAGTATCCCAGCCATAAAGGAAATTTCCCATCTTCTCTTTAAAGAAATCTGCTAAATCCCCTTTGGTCTGCGTCTGATATGAAAGACAGGCTTGGGCATTAAGTACCCCAGGAGCAACCAAAGCTCCTGTAGGACAAGCATCAAGACAAGCTGTACATGAACCACAAGCTTCTTCGATTGGCTCGTCAGGTGGAAGGTAAACATCTGTTAACATTTCTCCAAGATATACCCATGAGCCAAATTCCTCTGTGATCAACATAGTATTTTTTCCAATCCAACCTATACCCGCCCGCTCAGCTACTGCCCGATCCGATAATGCCCCAGTATCCACCATCACTTCAACCCTTGCATCTGGGACAAGCGTTAATAAAAACTCTTTTAATCGCTGAAGGCGGTCGCGGAGTACATCATGATAGTCCTGCCCCCATGAAGCACGGGAGAACATACCACGGTATGCTCCTGGCTTCGAAGAAGGCGGGTTTTTCATCCGGGAAGGATAAGCCAAAGCAATCGAAATGATACTTTTAGCCCCAGGAAGAATCAATTCAGGGTGGGTGCGTTTTTCGATGTCAGGTTCTTCAAATCCTGAAGAATACCCTGCATCACGATGGCGAATTAAGCGTTCTTTTAGTTCCAAAAATGGATCTGCTGAAGCAAACCCAATCTTATCGATTTTGAGTCGCTTTGCTTCAGCGATTAACGCTTCTTTAATCTTCATCCGCCCCTCCCCCTTATAATGATCAGTTACTTTATAATAACATATCACTCCTTCACTTTCTCTGAATCACGTAATTTGTAACTGAAATGAAAACAAAGTCGGCGATTGATCCCTTTTTCGTTAAGAATATACCCTTCTTCCAATCATCTTATTAACTCCTCTTACAAAATATATTTTTCAATCCTTTGTTTCCAAAAAGAAAAAGGTGTGCAAACAACTGCACTCCTTAAAACTTATCAACCATCTTATATAAGAATCTATTCTCGCCGCCACCGAGGATAAAAAACCATAATTGTACATCCAATGAAAAAACCTACAAAGTGCCAGGAGGGATCAAGTATATAATGGTTTATAAGAATATAAAAAGCTAAACCAAAGACATAGCATTCTACGATAATTTTATATTCCTCATCTTGTAGACGATACCAGATGATAAAAGAGATTACGGTTAGTACTTTCATGGGGATTTGTTCCAAATAAAAAAACAATGCAATGTAAACTGCAATCAAAAAAATTTTGAAAAATAGTTTGCCATGCCCTTCTTTTGACATAATCCGTCCATCCTTTTGCTAAAATACATTGCTATAAAAACAGCCAAATACCGCCCCTTCCTTTACAGGCGGTATTTTTTCAGAGTGCTTCAGATGAAATGAAAACTTCCAGCCTATTATACCATCTTTATACGTTAGTTGGGCAAATATTGTTTAATTAAATGAATCATTTGCTTCATGTATTTTTTTAAGGATTGGGAATTGCAGCCCGAGCCAATTCATCACAGCGGTTATTCCATACATCATCACTGTGCCCTTTTACCTTAATGAACTCCACTTGATGTTCCTTACTATATTGAATTAACTGTTCCCACAGATCTCGATTTTTCACAGGCTTTCCATTCCGTTTCCAATTGTTTTGTGTCCATTTTTTATGCCATCCTTGCTGCATACAATTGGCCAAATAGGCGCTATCGGTATGCAACAATACCCGACAGGGCTCCTTCAATTGAGCTAAAGCCTTAATCGCAGCCATCAGTTCCATACGGTTATTGGTCGTCTCCCGTTCTCCCCCTGAAATCTCCTTATACTTTCCTCTATACATTAAAATAGCAGCCCACCCTCCAGGTCCTGGATTTCCAGAACAAGCACCATCTGTATAAATCGTCACTTCTTTCATTTCGATCCCCTCCTCATGTATACTTGGAAATAAATATCGTAACAATGCAGGTTAATAACTAAGAAACTTCCATAACTCCCAATGGGGGTACTCCTTAAGAAACATTGATAAAACGAAAACAGAGGTGAAAATAGAAAGTATGATCCAGATCGATTCCACCCTTCGCAAGCAACTCCCCCAACTTCGCCTTGGTGTCATCGCCTATCAGAATTGTATGATTACCCGTTCACCCCAGATGTTTCGAGGACGGTTTAATCTTTTTCAAGAGCAAATCCGACTTCAATATCAAGGGAAAGAGATTTCAGAAGTCCCTCCCATTGCTAGTTGGCGCCAAGCTTTTCGGCAACTCGGAGTTTCTCCCTCCCGTTATCGCCCATCTGCAGAAGCGCTTTTACGACGGGTGATCAAAGGACAAAGAATTTCTGAAATTAACAGTGGTGTCGATGTCAATAACCTATTCTCCCTTCAACACCTACTCCCCATTGGGATCTATGATCAAAACCATATTGAGGGATCCATTATCTGCGGGATCGGTGATGAAAACGAAGCATTTGAAGCTTTAAATGGTCGACAAGTTTCTATGAACGGAAAATTGCTGTTACGTGATGCCCGAGGGCCCTTCGGCAGCCCATACGTAGATTCCCAGCGTACGGCAGTAACAGAAGAAACAACCAACTGTTTACAAGTGATCTTCATTATTCAGAACGAACACAGTCCGGATATCATGCCCCTTCTCCAGGAGATTAGCTCATTGTTTATCCAGATTAACGGGGGAGAAACAGCAGAAATGAAGGTGATTTCCTAAACAGAAGAAGAAGGGGGAGTTTTATTTTCAATTCTAGGATTTTGTAATATTTTCCTGTACGCATCTCGGATTTTCTGAAAATCCTCCCATGCTTCCCGCTTACTTGCAGGGTTACGGAGTAAGAAAGCCGGATGATAAGTCGGCATAATCAATAGACCCTTTCGTCGGAACCACTTTCCCCTGACCCGGGTTATTTTAGCATCTGGATGCAAAATGGCACGTGTTGGAGCAGCGCCTAAAGTAACTAAAATTCGCGGACGGATTGCCAAATATTGTTCTCGTAAGATAGCAATACAAGTATTCATCTCTTCTGGTGTTGGGGTCCGATTTCCAGGAGGTCGACACTTCACAATATTGGATATGTATATTTCTTCACGAACAATTCCAGCTGCAGCCAACATCCTATTTAACAATTGACCCGCACGGCCTACAAAGGGACGTCCCTGAAGATCTTCATCTCTTCCCGGTCCTTCTCCGACAAACATCAATGGTGATTTTGGATTTCCTTCGCCAAAGACAATGGTTCGGCGTGTTTTGTGTAGGGAACAGCGATTACACGCCCTATATTTTTGATAGATTGTTTCCAGCTCCATCCCCAAGCCTCTCTTCTTTTTCAAAAAATATGCATAGATTTTTCTAACTTCTATTTCCTATTCTAAAGAAACGACTGCTGGATTCAAGAAAAAAGCCAAAGGGATATCACCTTCGGCTTTTTTCTTACTTTTTAATGTTGCTGTTGATTTCCCATCATAGGCTGTTGGTTAATTGATTGTGGGGATTGGTTCAGTGAAGATTGTTGATTGGACATTGATTGCTGTTGAGTAGGTTGATACTGATTCATCATTGTGCTAGTAGTATTGGCTTGAAGTGTAGGCACTTGATAATAACCCTTCTGATTCATATACTGAAAAGTTTCATATGCTTGCTCAGCGCAAGAAGTTGCACCTTGGATCATCATCTGACGAATTTGTGGATCAGCACATTCCAATGCTGCTTGCATGCGTAGTGTAGCCGAAGCTTTTGAACAACCTAACATACCAGAAGCAATATCTCGATCATCCAATTCATTCATAGAGGCATTTGGAGCTTCTGGGGCTGGATTACGTAATCCATAGTTTGGTTGAGCATTCTGTGCACTTGACTGCCAGGCTGTCCGGTATGAAAAGAGATGTCCTTGCCCCTTATTTTGCAGAACACTCAGCATTTCATTGTATTCCCGCTCCATAAACTGAAGCTGATTATCAAGAATGGCAGCTAATTGCTGATCCTTCACATAAGGGCGATACAATTGAAATTGGTTAATTCCATCAATTGTATCTGTCAACACCTCATGAATTTCCAAAACCTCATGGGCACCCAGTTTGCTGGCTGGCATTTATAATCCCCCCTTAATGAAATTTCATCTGTAATTTCCCCTTGATGATCTAAAATATACCGATTTATTTTCACTTCCCTTTCTTCTACAAGAGGGTAATCAGTTACCATAATTTTTGATTACCTTGTCGATGCCCTGCTCAACTCAATTTTACAAACTGTGTTATGATGGATAAGAAGGTGTAAAATAAGTCGAATCATTCCTCTTATTTTACTTACCAGGAAACAAACAATTCTTCACGAGTTTATACAATAGATTGAAAATCTCCTGATAAATGATCGACAAAGGAGTGATCTGAATGTCCATGCTAGAATACCAATTGCTTGTGACTGATATAGATGGCACACTTCTTACCAATGATAAACAAATTCCTACCCCAAACCTCCGCAGTATTTTTTCATTTCGACAGGTAGGGGGACTTTTCACTTTAGCCACTGGGCGTAGTTATACCGAATCAAAACGCTATATCAACCAATTAGATCTAGATCTTCCTGTAATCCTGTGCAATGGAGCAATCTTGTTTGAACCTGCTACACAAAAACTAAACCCGATTTCTACCTTAGAAGATGATCTTCTGCACAGTATTCTGAAAGAAATGAGACAACTGAATACCGCAGTAGATCTATTTGTTTATACCTTGGATACCTTTTATGCTACTCATGTTAGCCCCTTAGCACAAAAAGGAATGGATAGTGATGATTTTCGTGTGGAATGGATCTCCTCCTTTGATCGTTTGCCTAAATTGCCTTGGATTAAAATAGTAGCCGTTGCAGACCACGAGGACATGCATCAACTACAGCAGTGGTCAGCCCAATCTGACTTTCCAGTAGAATTCGTGCAATCCTCAGATCACTACTTTGAAGTTCTTCCCCAAGGGGTTTCAAAAGGAGCTGCTGTTAAAAAGCTCGCAGAAAACCTAGATCTCGATCTCTCCCAAACCGCTACTATTGGTGATCATTGCAATGACCTATCCATGATTCGTGTGGCGGGCTTGTCTGCAGCCGTCTCCAATGCTCATCCTGAGCTGCTGCAAGCGGCCAAAGTGATCGTTCCTTCCAATAATGAGTCTGGTGTATCCTACTTTATTCGCAATTATTTACTGAAAGCTGTACAAACCGTACGTAAAGCCAAACCATAAAGACGAGAGCAAGGGATCCTTCGCCGCTTCGTCATAGAAGCGTGGGGAAATCCCTTGCTCTAAAACCTTCTTTCTTATCTTTTTATCAGTTTTAGGAACAGGAGTAACTCTTATCGCGAAAACACCTACTGTGACAACTTTACTTTTACTTGCTCCCTAAGGAACACACCCATTTTCTTTCCACTAACATAAACAATGGTATCTTCAAAGTTGGAGTTCAACTTTTCCGTCTCCCCCACCAATTCCAAGTGGACGGAAATATTGTTCTTATTCTTTTGTTTAAATAGATTGACTTCATCCTTTACCTTGAGACAGGCATATTCGAATTCCTTTTCGGCTGTGACTTCATAAATTCCAGATATAGCAGGTTCATATACAAATCTTTTCTCTTTTTCCGTTGTTTTAAAAACTTTTTCCCCGTCGACATACAACACAACATCGGCTTCATTGGTGGTTAGGATCAAATACATGTCCCGAACTACAATTTCATAATAGTCAAATAAGAGAAAGTTGGTTTTCTTGATATAAAAGTCTCCGGCTTCTAAGAGTTCCCTGGTAGTTGTTATCCCTTCTATAGCAGAATAAGCATTTTCATCTGATTCTGCATGATAAGCTATTTGAGCCCGTAAGATCTGCATCTGTTTTTGAAAGTAATCCGGGTTTTTTTGTGCATATTCCACAAACTGCTGCAACCTTTTTTCATAGTGGCTAGGATATCAGTTACCTTGTCACCAAAACTACTCCTATTTTGTTCCAAGGAAAACCCCCCCAAGAAAAAATGCATGCTTAATTATATCAAAAAGTACCATACAAATAAATAAGATACCCCAGAATTAGAGAGTAAAGAATTATAGAAACCCCTTCTTTATAAAATTTATGTAGAAAGGAATATACCTCATAATTTACTAAAAAACACTCCGCACCCACGGAGTGTAGTATTTACTTAGCAAGCATTACAAGCTTACCTAATAGCACAATTGTATTTTCCTTCTAACTAATCTTATCTTATTCCAAGTTGCTTTCTACCACATCTACCCCACGCATGTCATGATTATTAAAGTATAATTCTTCCATATTTGTTATGAGCCATTTACTAGATTCAGAGTCATAAATAACATGCATAGTGTATCGATATTTTACATCCTCAGGTGGTCCATTTCTGTCACAAAAACACCATCGGCTATATTTTTTTTGATTATAATGAAGCTCAACAGGAACTGCTATATAATAATCGCCTGAATCCTCGTCCTGATTAAACTCCGCTCCCCCATAATCAATCTTAGTCTTTATCGGCTTTCCTTTATAATATCCTTCATTCCTCTTGAATCTCTTTATTTCATCGATAAAGGATTCCTTTTCCTTTCCTGTTAATGTAGTACCTCCCGAAGTATCCTTCGTAGCATAGGCTTTAGATCGTTCTTTTGCATATGTATTAATCAGAGTTGTAATCTCTTTCTTCACCTTTTCATCGGAAGTTGGATTTGGGGTTATATCGATTATTTCGTCATCTTCATATACGTAGGATGGTTCACTTTTACTCACTCCCCAAGGGAGCTTCGCCTCACCATGAATCTTAATCTTCCCGTCCTTCGTAATTGGCTCCAATTTTTCAACCTCTTCTACCAAACCTACTTTTTTCCCATTAGCAAAAACAGTTGTTCCTTTTACTTTAGAGTAAACCTCTACTGATTCCCCT
>CALJVA010000022.1 GCA_937975135.1 uncultured Thermoactinomycetaceae bacterium
TATAAATTACATAGTGGTGGAAAGTGGTGGATTGTGGGGGAAAAGGGGGAGACAGTGGGATGTTCATGGGTGAATATCGTCATACCTTAGACGATAAGGGCCGCTTGATCATCCCAGCAAAGTTTCGGGAGGAGCTAGGGCCCTCCTTTGTGATCACCCGTGGATTAGACCACTGCCTGTTTGTATATCCCCAAATGGAATGGAGACAATTGGAAGAGAAACTTCGAACGCTTCCCTTTACCCGTGCAGATGCGCGGGCTTTTACCCGTTTTTTCTTTTCTGGTGCAACGGAAGTAGGGCTGGACAAACAAGGGAGAGTAGCCATACCAAACAATTTACGTCAATTTGCCCAGCTGGAGAAAGAATGTGTGATTATCGGTGTGTCCACTCGTCTAGAGATTTGGAGTCACCACCTTTGGCAATCCTATTACGAAAAATCCGAGGATTCATTTAATGAAATTGCCGAAGCAATTGTCGATTTTAATCTAGATCTATAAAGAAGGGCTGAATAAATGTTCCATCATACAACGGTTTTGAGAGAAGAAGCTGTAAATAATTTGAAAGTTCAAGTTGCAGGCACATATGTCGATTGCACCTTAGGTGGTGGGGGTCATAGTCAATTGATCATAGAACGCCTTGGTCCGGAAGGAACCTTGATCGGCATTGATCAAGATGACAAGGCGATCCAATGGGCTTCAAAGGTATTTGCGAATGCCCAATGCGAAGTAAAGATTGTAAAAGACAATTTTCGGAATTTAAATCAGATATTAGATCGGTTGGGGATAAAAGCTGTAGATGGAGTGTTGTTTGATCTGGGGGTTTCTTCTCCACAGCTGGATGAAGGAGAGCGTGGTTTTAGTTTTCATGTGGATGCGCCGCTTGATATGCGGATGGATCAAACTGCTCCTTTAAGTGCGTTTGAAATTGTTAATCAGTGGCCTGAATCAGAGCTTGTACGAATTCTTAAGGAATATGGAGAAGAGCGCTTTGCCCACCGTATAGTAAGAGCGATTGGAAAGCGGAGGAAAGATCGGCCTATTGCCACGACCACGGAATTGGCGAAAATCGTAAAAGAAGCAATCCCAGCAGCTAAACGACGTCAGGGACCTCACCCGGCAAGACGCACTTTTCAAGCGATCCGAATTGCGGTAAACGATGAATTAAATGCGTTTCAAGCAGCTTTACAAGCTGCCATCGACCGGCTACGTCCAGGGGGACGAGTTTGTGTAATCACCTTTCACTCGCTGGAGGATCGGATCTGTAAAAAAACCTTTCAAGCTTTGGAACAAAGCTGTGTTTGCCCCCCAGACTTTCCCATTTGTACTTGTGATCGAAAACCGGTATTAAAAGTAATCACACGGAAGCCGATATTGCCTCAATCCACTGAGGTGGAAGCAAATCCACGGGCTCGCTCTGCGAAACTTCGTGTTGCCGAAAAATGCTAGGAGGGAGAAAGGATGAGGGAAGTCCAGGGAAGTACTGCGGCTACGTTAGACCACCAGGTGTATCAGACAAAAGAAAAAAAGAAAGTGTTCATTAAACAGGGAATTTCAGCTTCCGAAAAGCTACTTTATTTGTTTAGTGTGGTTATCTGTGTAGCACTGGCTTCACTGGTCCTCTCCTTTTATGCAATGGTTGCTGAGACAAACTTGCAGATCCAAAAGATGGAGCGGGAAGTGGAGCGTATAAAAGAGGAAAATCGGTTGTTAGAGATGGAGCGAAGGGACCTAGAGCGTGGTGAACGGATTCGTAACATAGCAGAAGAACAGGGAATGGTTCCGAAGATATTAAATGAATTACCCCAAGCACCCAAGGGATGAAGGGCGGTGTTGATTAACGAATGCAAAAAAAGAGTAAATACCGCTCCCTTATTCTTGGTCTTCTCTTTACTTTGATGTTATCTGGACTCGTAATCCGCTTGTTGTGGTTGCAAACTGTAGAAGCTTCTTTATTGAAAGAACGTGCGATGAATCAATGGGAGAAAAACGAAAGTATAAAGCCCACCCGAGGGATGATCGTCGATCGAAATGGGGAAGAGTTGGCACGGGAAATATATGCCTACATTATTGCTGCCAATCTAAACGAAGTAAAGAATCCTCGGGAAACAGCGAAAAAACTGGCACCCGTTATGGAAATACCTGAAACAGTCCTTTATGAAAAATTAACGAAAAAAACACATACAGTAGAGCTAAAGAATGGAGGAAACTTTAAGGTTTCAAAGGAAAAGCGAGATCAGATCATGTCCTTGGGATTGAGTGGAATTTATTCGATCCGGACTACAGGGAGAAGTTATGTGGAAGAAACATTGGCTGCCCATGTTTTGGGATTTATTAATGTAGAGGGAAAAGCCATAGGTGGGGTAGAAGAATTCTACGATGATGTTTTACGTGGAAAGCAAGGGAAACTTCGCTACCGCAAAGATAATCGTGGTGTGATGATTTCAGATCCACAACAATTTGTTCCCCCTGAAGATGGGGATCATTTGGTATTAACACTGGATCGTCGGATTCAGCAATTGACGGAAGATGCGCTTGATAAAGGAATGAACAAATACCAACCCAGACATGCGACGGCTATTGTAGTGGATCCCCAGACAGGAGAAGTATTGGCGATGGCCAACCGACCTACTTATAACCCCAATCAATTTGCTCAAACATGGAAGTCGGGAGTAAATGATCGCAACATTGCGGTGCAAAATCAGTATGAACCTGGTTCCACCTTTAAAATTGTTACATTGGCTGCTGCGATCGAGGAAGGAAAATTTGATGCTCAAGCCCTTTTTACCTCTGGTTCTATAAAAGTAGAAGATCGAATCATTCGTGACTGGAATCACGAAGGATGGGGACGAATTACTTACCGTGAGGGTGTACTCCAATCAAGCAACGTTGCTTTTGTTCATTTAGGGAAGCGGCTTGGTGCCGAAAAGCTTTCTGCATATATAGAAAAGTTTGGCTTCGGACAACTTACAGAGCGAAGAGGTCGCCCAACTGGGATTGACTTGCCCGGGGAAGGAAGTGGGATATTTTTTGGAGCAAAAAAGTTGCATCCTTCTGAATTAGCTACTACCTCTTTTGGACAAGGGATTGCCGTCACTCCAATTCAACAAGTAATGGCTGTGGCAGCGATTGCAAATGGGGGAACATTGTATCAGCCTTATGTGGTCAAGGAGATACGAGACTCTGGGAGTAAACAACCAAGAAAAGTGAACAAACCGAAAGTGGTGGGAAAGGTGGTTTCCGAAAAGACTGCCACCCAGGTACGTAATTTATTATATGATACGGTCCGATATGGGACAGGCAAAGGAGCAGCAGTAAAAGGTTATTCTGTAGCGGGAAAAACAGGAACAGCCCAAAAGCCGGCGGAGGGCGGAGGATATGCTGCAGGCCGCTATTTTCTTTCTTTTATCGGTTTTGCGCCAGTAGAGCATCCACGGGTTGTGGTGTATGTAGCCCTTGACGATCCACAAGTAGGAGGTTTAACAGGAGGGACTGCCGCTGCTCCCATTGCTGGGGAAATTATCGAAGGTGCGATGCAAGTCCTCAATGTAAAGTCCCAATAGTAAATAGGAATCTAATCCTCTCATTGGAATGAGGGGATTTTTTTATTATTTGGGTCAGTTCTAAGCTCGGATTACGAAGAATAGGTTTGACGTAGCAAGGCTTGTTCGGGGAGGGAAAAGTATGCGCAGGTTGCGCGGGTTAGTTCGAAAGCGGCTCTTTGTAACATTTATGATCGCGATGACCCTCTTTGCAGGACTAGTAGGAAGACTTGCTTACGTCCAATTGGTGAAAGGAGATTGGTTAATTCAGCGTGCCGAAGATTTATGGAGTCGTGATATCCCATTTGAAGCGAAACGAGGACGGATATTGGATCGCAATGGGGAAGTTTTGGCGTACAACGTGAGTGCTCCTTCTATACTGGCCATTCCAGCACAAATTGAAGATCCTGCAGAAACCGCACGGCAATTAGCTTTGATTTTGGGTGGGGAGGAGGAAAAGATATACCGAAAAATTAGCCAGCGTCAGCTAATCGTACGCCTTTCTCCTGAAGGCAGGAAAATTTCTGAGAAGAAAGCACAAAAGATCCGTAAGCTACGTCTTAAGGGGATTATTGTCGCAGAGGATAGCAAGCGGCACTATCCTTTGGATAATCTGGCTGCACATATCCTAGGCTTTACTGGGATTGATAATCAGGGTTTGGCTGGATTGGAGTTGATTTACGATGATCGCCTGCGGGGAACGCCCGGTTATGTCTCTTTTGACGCCAATGCTCGTGGTGAAAAACTGCCTGGGGGTCAGGAAGTGTACACCCCGGCCAAACCGGGTTTAGATCTGGTATTAACATTGGATAAGAAGATTCAGCTGATTATAGAGAGAGAGTTAGATCAAGCCGTAGCTAAGTATGAACCGGAAAATGTCCTTGCCATTGCAGTAAATCCTAAAACAGGTGAAGTATTGGGAATGGGGAGCCGTCCCACTTTTTCGCCAGGCAATTACCAAAAAGCAGACCCTCAAATCTATAACCGTAACCTTCCCATTTGGAAAACATATGAACCTGGTTCTACCTTTAAAATTATTACTTTGGCAGCAGCACTTGAGGAGAAAAAAGTATCTTTTAATGAGAGCTTCGTTGATCCTGGTTTTGTTAAGGTAGGGGGTGCTCGCCTACGTTGCTGGAAGCACGGTGGTCATGGCCATCAATCCTACCTAGAAGTAGTAGAGAACTCTTGTAACCCAGGCTTTGTTAATTTGGGACAACGCTTAGGAGAAGATGTTCTATTTTCTTATATTGAGAAGTTTGGCTTTGGCAAGAAGACCGGTATTGATCTAAATGGTGAGGCGAGGGGAATTCTCTTTTCCCGGGAGCAAGCTGGACCTGTGGAGTTAGCTACGACATCCTTTGGACAGGGCGTGTCTGTCACCCCGATCCAGCAAGTTGCAGCGGTTTCTGCAGCAATTAATGGTGGAAATTTGATTCGTCCCTACTTGGCTAAAGCGTGGCAGGATCCTGAGACAGAAGAAATAGTTACTTCTACCCAGCCAAAAGTTATAAGAAAAGTGATTTCAGAGGAAACTTCCAGCAAAGTGCGACATGCTTTAGAAAGTGTAGTGGCGAAAGGCACAGGGCGCAGGGCCTTTATTGATGGTTATCGTGTGGGAGGAAAAACGGGTACGGCACAAAAAGTAGGTCCTAATGGTGGTTATCTCCAAAATAACCATATTGTTTCGTTTATTGGTTTTGCCCCGGCAGAC
The DNA here is from genome assembly GCA_937975135.1 of uncultured Thermoactinomycetaceae bacterium. GTDB lineage: Bacteria > Bacillota > Bacilli > Thermoactinomycetales > CALJVA01 > CALJVA01. The sequence goes on from CALJVA010000022.1 coordinate 5,253, forward strand.
GACCCACAGGTGCTTGTCTATGTTGCTGTGGATAACCCAAAAGGGATTCAGTTTGGAGGTGTTGTTGCAGCTCCGATCGTACGTGCTATCTTAAATGACACTTTACGTTATTTAGGGGTAGAAAAGAGGAAAAATCAGATTCCACCTGAAGAGGTGCCCAATGAAGATCCGATTGTGACGGTTCCCAATTTGGTGGGACTAAAGGTAGATGATCTGCGCAATTCTTTGGATACGTTTCCGCTGGAGGTGTCTGGTGAAGGAAAAGTAGTCATTAATCAAGCGCCAAAACCAGGGGAAAGAGTGAAGAAGGGATCCAAAGTACGGGTTTATCTTGGTGAAGGAGAAGTGAAAGAAGAATGAGAAAAAACTTGATAAAACACCATATCCATTTGCTTTGTATTTAAATTTCAAATGAACATCTGTTTTCATCGCCGGGTTCATAAAAGGATGCTATAATGGATGTTGTAACTTAAAAGTATAAAGGAATGAAACCCTAAAAAAACAATTGTGGTTGCCAAACTTTTTTTAAGTAATTTAGAACAGATTTTGCGCGCCAATATGTTAAAATAAGAGTTGGAAATTTGATTGGTGCCAGGAGATGCCTGGCACTTCTCATTTCCTTTCTCATTCTTGTGGCATGTATCTCCTGCGCCGTGATCCAGCAGTGTAGTCCCTTGACCCCACTGGGGTTTGATGGGAGAGATTGAGTGGCATGAAAAGGATTGACTAGGCGTAGCGATACATTACGCAATAAAAAAGAATTTCTGCCGACCACGATTAAAAGTTATTGAAATACGACGCTTATAAGGTTATCCTTTAAAAATGTAATTTTGTATTTAAAGGAGGGAGAGGATGGCGAACTTACGTGAGCTGATTCGTCCCTTGATTCTCGCTAAGGTAACTGGACTGGATCAAGATGTTGAGATCCATGGCTTACAGACAGATTCACGCTATGTAAGGCCAGGGGATTTATTTATTGCTTTACGTGGCTTCTCTGTGGATGGTCATGATTATGTAGAAGAAGCGGTAGGAAAAGGTGCGGCAGCAGTACTGGTAGAGGAGCCCATGGAAGTAGACGTACCTTGTGTATTAGTACCAGATAGTCGCAGGGCAATGGCCGTCATTGCCAATGCTTTTTATCATGCACCGACACAAAGGTTAAAATTGATTGGTGTGACTGGTACCAATGGAAAAACAACGACCGTCCACTTGATTCAAAAAATCTTGAGTGACCATGGAAAACCGACTGGGACGATTGGGACCATTAGTATGCGCATTGCTGATCGTGAATACCCTGTTCGCAATACGACACCGGATGCTGTAGAGCTTCAACAGGGATTTCATATGATGTGTGAAGCAGGTTTATCCCACGCCGCGATAGAGGTTTCTTCTCATGCTCTTGACTTGGGCAGAACACGTGGCTGTTTGTTTCATATTGCAGTTTTTACAAATTTGTCACAGGATCACTTGGATTACCACAAAACAATGGAACAGTATCGCGAGGCAAAAGGTCTCTTATTCAGCCAGTTGGGGAATCATTATCCTACCCATGGATCCAGTGGACAAGTAGCGGTATTAAATGCAGATGATGAAGCTTCCGCCTATTTTTCTCGGATTACACCAGCACAAGTAGTTACATATGGCATAGAGAAGGAGGCGGATGTTCGGGCAGAAAATGTGAATGTGACCTCTGAGGGAACGTCATTTATGTTGCGTACCTTTCGCGGAAGTATTGCAATCCAATTACAAATGGTAGGCAAATTTAGTGTGTATAATGCTTTGGCTGCTGCTACAGTAGCATTGCTTGAAGGGATTTCCTTGGAGGATATTGCTAAAAGTCTGGAGTCAGTAAAAGGTGTACCAGGACGGTTTGAACGTGTGGACCAAGGAGCTCCATGTACCGTTTTGGTTGATTATGCCCATACGCCCGATAGTTTGGAAAATGTGCTGTTAACGATTCGCCAATTTGCACAAGGTGAAGTATACTGTGTGGTGGGTTGTGGAGGAGACAGAGATCGGGCCAAACGGCCTATTATGGCGCGGATTGCAGCCCTTCATAGCGATACTGCCGTGTTTACCTCTGACAATCCACGTAGTGAAAATCCAGAAGCAATTGTAGATGATATGATGGCTGGCCTAGAGGGGGTATCATCAGGAAAAATTAAGCGGATCGTTGATCGGCGTGAGGCGATTCACTATGCGATTCAGCAAGCAAAGCCTGGTGATGTGGTCCTCATTGCGGGAAAAGGTCATGAGACATATCAGGAGATTTGTGGGGTTCGCTATGATTTTGACGATCGTGAGGTAGCCCGTGAAGCATTGAAAGAGAAGTATGGGGAGGAACGCATCAATGAAAATGAGATGTGATGCGATTTGTGAGATAGTAAAGGGTACCTGGATAGGAAATGGCCACGAGGCTACACGGGTCGTCACAGGAGTCTCTACAGATACTCGCAAACCGATGCCAAATATGCTCTTCGTTCCCTTAGTGGGAGATCGCTTTGACGGGCATGATTTTATCGCCGAAGCAGTTCAGCAAGGTGCAACTGCTTCCCTTTGGCAAAAGGATCGACCACTTCCTGATTCTACACCACTTCCTCTTATTTTAGTGGAAGACACATTGACCGCCTTACAAAATTTAGCATCAGCAGTACGTAGAGATTTAAAGATACCAGTGATAGCTGTAACAGGAAGTAATGGGAAAACAACATGTAAGGAGTTTATAGCCTCTGTTTTATCTTCCCGTTTTCGGGTTCATAAAACAGAAGGGAATTTAAACAATCACATTGGTTTACCACTTACCCTTTTGGCAACCCCAGAGGAGGCGGAAGTGGTTGTAGTGGAATTGGGGATGAACCATGTTGGAGAGATTGCTCTGCTTTCTCGGATTTGCGCTCCTGATATGGGGATTATCACCAATGTTGGAGAATCCCACTTGGAATTTCTCGGAAGCCGTGACGCGATTGCCGATGCAAAGTTGGAGATTTGTGAGGGACTATCACAAGAGGGAGTCTTGTTCATACATGGAGACGAACCTCTACTAACATCAAAATTGGCCGATGAAAAAAGAGAGATTGTTCGAATTGGATTTCATGAAACAAACGATGACCGCCCTCTTGATATAAGAGTGGAGGGTACTTACGGGATCTCTTTTATCTCTGCAAAGACCGGTGTTAAGTTTCAGTTACCAGCCTTAGGGAAACATAATGCCCTGAATGCTCTGTTTGCGATACAAATCGGCCGTTCTTTTGGTCTTACAGAAGAGGAGATATTTGCTGGTTTACAAAAAGTAACTCCAGGAAAGATGAGACTCCAGCTTCTTAAGGCCAAAAATGGGATGGATGTGATTAATGATGCATATAATGCCAGCCCAACATCGATGCGAGCAAGCATCGATCTTTTGGTGACAATTGAACAGGAGAAAGAGAAATGGGTACTGCTTGGAGATATACTGGAGTTGGGGCCTAATGAAAAAGATTACCATCAGGAAATTGGCCGGTATGCAGTAAGAAAGGGCGTCTCCCGAATTTTCACCATTGGTAATCGAGGACGATGGATTGCTGAGGGCGCCAAAGAGTGTGATCCTTTGCGTCCAGTGACTCATTTTTCATCCCATGATGAAGCCGTTCAAAAACTTTCTGATACAGGGGGAGCTGGCGTATTGTTACTTGTCAAGGCTTCCCGCGGTCTTCACTTGGAAACAGTTGTGCAGGAACTCATAGAAGAGGAGAAGGACAAATAAATGGATATACGGATTTTTTTAATCCCGATTGTTGTTGCCTTTGGACTCGGTGTAATTTTAGGTCCTGTGGTGATTCCAGTACTTAGGCGACTGAAGTTTGGTCAAAGTATCCGCGAAGAAGGTCCTAAGGGCCACTTGAAAAAAGCTGGTACTCCCACTATGGGTGGGACCATCTTCTTACTGGCAATTGTATTAACAGCAATTCCCCTCAGTAATTTTATGACGAAGGGAATCATCAACGCTGATTTATTTTTTCTCACCTTTGCAACGATTGGATATGGAATTCTTGGTTTCTTAGATGATTACATTAAAGTGGTGCTTAAGCGAAATCTGGGATTAACTGCCCGACAAAAATTATTTGGGCAATTATTTATTGGCTTGGTATTATTCTGGGTGTTGTTAGAGGTTCGTGTAACGCCCACCAGCTATATTTATAGTGTTTCACTGCCTGGAACCGATGTGGTGTGGCACTTAAACTGGCTTTATCTTCCACTTCTTCTTATATTGATGATCGGTTTTTCCAATGCGACCAACTTAACAGATGGACTGGATGGTTTGGCTGCAGGGACTGCAGCGATCGCTTATGGCGCCTATGCAGTGATTGGGCTTTACCAGAGTAACTATACTGTTACAGTTTTTGCCTCTGCAGTAGCCGGTGCGCTTCTTGGTTTCTTAGTATTTAATGCCCATCCTGCAAAAGTATTTATGGGTGATACAGGTTCCCTAGCTTTGGGGGGCGGTCTGGCTGCATTGGCAGTAATTACGAAAACGGAATTGCTGCTCTTAATTATTGGCGGTGTCTTTGTGATCGAGACCTTATCTGTTATGTTGCAAGTTGCTTCGTTTAAGTTGCGTGGTAAACGTATTTTTCGCATGAGCCCCCTCCATCATCATTTTGAATTGATTGGTTGGTCAGAATGGCGAGTAGTTGCCACCTTTTGGGGAATCGGCTTCATTTGTGCCGCGATCGGTGTTTATCTGGAGGTGTTTGGTTGATGTTCCCCAAAGCAGGGGAGTGGTCAGGAAAACGCATTTTGGTGTTAGGGATGGCCAAAAGCGGCATTGCAGTGGCAAAACTATTGCATCGTTTAGGTGCTAAGGTTACCGTAAACGATAAAAAGCCACGGGAAGAAACACCTGAAGCTGCTCAACTGGAAGAATTGGGAGTTCGCGTGATTCTAGGAGGCCATCCCGACTCCCTATTGTCGGAGGATATCGATCTAATCGTCAAAAACCCAGGAATCCCTTACCATATTCCATTTATTCAAAAAGCGATTTATGCCCATATTCCAATTGTTACTGAGATAGAAGTCGCCGGACGTCTTACAGATTCCCCTTTGATTGGGATTAGTGGATCTAACGGCAAAACCACTACCACTTCTCTGGTTGGTGAGATGTTAGTAGCAGGAGGATTAAAAGCACGGGTTGCGGGAAATATAGGAACCGCATTAACGGAAGCCATTCAGGAGGCAGATTCAAAAGAATGGCTGGTAACAGAATTAAGCAGCTTTCAATTAAAAGGAATTGATCAGTTTCATCCCCAAGTTGCCGCATTATTAAATATTGTTCCAACCCATTTGGACTATCACCAGACAATGGAGGACTATATCGCTTCTAAGCGGCAGTTGTTCCGTAACCAAACAGAAACGGATATTGCAATTCTTAATTATGACGACCCGGTCTGTCGGAGTTTAAGTCGGGATCTCCCCAGTACAGTTTGGTGGTTTAGCCGTTGCGGCCCGGTTGCTAGCGGGGTGTATGCAGATGGGGGAAAAATTTTTATTCATCTCCCTGATCAAATTCCCCGAGTTTTAATGTCGACGAAAGAGGTATCTTTACCAGGATCGCACAACTTAGAAAATGCCTTGGCCGCCATTGCGATTGCTTTGGCATGTGGGGTATCCGACCAAGCCATTGACCAAGTGCTACGCACATTTAGGGGTGTAGAACATCGTCTGGAATTTGTAAGGGAAGTGAATGGTGTACGCTATTACAATGATTCTAAGGCGACCAACCCTCAAGCCACCATTCAAGCCCTTCATTCCTTCCGCAGCCCGATTGTCCTAATTGCGGGTGGCATGGATCGTGGTGCGGATTTTTTCGAATTGGTTCCTGTATTCTCACAGAGGGTAAAAGCCCTTGTTGCATATGGAGAAACTGGACCACTTTTACTGCAGCGAGCAGCTGAGGCTGGGATTCCAGCTCAATTGGTGGAAAATGTGACACAAGGTGTACAAAATGCAAAAGAGTTAGCCCAGGAGGGAGACATTGTTCTCCTTTCTCCCTCCTGCGCTAGCTGGGACCTTTATTCATCTTTCGAAGAACGGGGAAGCATTTTTAAACAAGCTGTGCATAGGCTGTAAAAGAGAGCTTGCCCGATTCGAAAGAGGTGGGTCCTCCGATGAACAAAACGCGTTCTAATCCCGATTATTTGATTGTCACTGCGATTTTACTTTTATTAACGATCGGTGTGATTATGGTCTACAGTGCCAGTGCCGCCTACGCTTATCATCGATACGGTGATCTCTTTTTCTATGCTAAGCGGCAACTTCTCTTTGCGGGCCTCGGTGTTTTCCTCATGTTTGTAGTGGCTCATCTGGATCGAGAAGTGTTTGTAAAATGGGCCAAGCCTAGTCTATGGGTCTGTTTTATACTATTAGTATTGGTGTTGATCCCCGGTGTTGGTTTGTTGCGGGGTGGTGCGCGTAGTTGGTTAGGCATCGGTGCTTTTAGTATCCAACCCTCCGAATTTATGAAACTGGCGTTGATCGCTTACCTTTCCTATTCACTGTCAACTTATAGTCAAGGTCTTTCCCGATTTTGGAAGGATCTGTTCCCACGACTTGCCGTGATAGGTGCAGCTTTTGGTTTAATCATGCTTCAGCCGGATTTGGGAACAGGGACCGTTTTAGTGGGAACCGGTGTTATTATTCTCTTTGTAGCAGGAGCCCGATTAAAGCATCTCTTCGGGCTCTCACTTCTGGGAGTCGCTGGCTTTACAGCTTTAGTACTCGAAGCACCTTACCGAATTCGTCGGATTACAGCTTTTATTGATCCTTGGGAAGATCCTTTGGGAGCAGGTTATCATCTCATTCAATCCTTGTATGCAATTGGTCCCGGTGGGTTACTGGGATTAGGGCTGGGAATGAGCCGGCAAAAACATTTATATCTCCCTGAACCTCATACGGATTTTATTTTTTCTATTTTGGCAGAGGAGTTTGGTTTTATTGGAGCCGCGATTGTTATTTTCTTGTTTGCAGTTGTCGTATGGCGAGGATTAAGAACTGCGATTGTAGCACCTGATTTGTTTAGTAGCTTGTTAGCTACAGGGATCACCTCGATGATTGCCATCCAGGCAATAATCAATATTGGAGTTGTCTCCGGTGCTTTTCCTGTGACGGGGATTACACTGCCCTTTCTAAGCTATGGAGGCTCCTCGCTTACATTATCTTTGGTGGCAGTAGGGGTATTATTAAATATCTCACGGGATAGTCATAAAATATAGAAAAAATAAAGCAGAGGGGATTTTGATGAAGCGGATTTTGCTTTCTGGCGGGGGAACCGGTGGACATATTTATCCGGCCCTTTCAATTATGAAGGCCGTACGTAGACGTTACCCAGAAGTAGAGGTTGCCTATATCGGAACTAAGGAAGGATTGGAAGCACAAATTGTTCCTAAAGCAGGAGAACTTTCTTTTTATACTGTAGAGGTGCAAGGTTTTAAACGAAAGCTAAGTTTAGGCAATGTACGAACAGTATATAAATTTTTGTCAGCTACGCGAAAGGCGAAGCAGTACATAAGAGAGTTTCGACCTGATGTGGTGGTGGGAACAGGAGGATATGTAAGTGGTCCCAGTGTTTATGCAGCATATCAGCTGGGCATTCCTACATTGATTCACGAACAAAATGTTGTTCTAGGACTTACAACGCGCTTTTTATCCCGCTATGTTGATCGGGTAGCAATCAGCTTTGAAGGCTCCCGTCAGTATTTGAATCAGGCTAAAAGCGTCATCCTTACAGGTAATCCACGGGCTACGGAAGTCGCTCACGCAGATGCGGAAGCAGGGCGTGCTTCCCTGGGACTTTCTTCGGACAAGCCTTTGATTCTTTTCGTCGGTGGAAGTCGTGGAGCACAACCACTCAATAAGGCTGTTTTGGAGCTGATTCCGAAGGTAAAAGAGGCAGATCAGTTCCATTTTGTTTATGTAACAGGGGAAGTTCATTATCAAAAAGTGATGAAGGAGCTAGATCTCGATACGCTCCCCAACTTAACAGTGAAGCCTTTTATATACAATATGCCCGATGTTTTAGCAGCTACCTCTCTTGTGATCGGTAGAGCAGGGGCTTCCACTTTGGCTGAACTCACTTCGCTCGGGATTCCTTCGATCTTGGTTCCTTCACCTTATGTCACTGCCAACCATCAGGAGCTGAATGCTCGTTGGATGGAAAAAGAGGGAGCGGTTGTTGTACTATTGGAGAAAGAGTGTAGCGGATCTAAGTTATGGGACATGATCATGGAAATTATGACTGATAAAGAGCGACACCAACAGATGAGTATAGCTGCGAAAAAATTGGGGAAACCGGAGGCAGCGGAGGTGCTAGTAGATGAATTGGAGAAAATTGTACAAGAACGACAAGACCTTTAGCTTAATCCAATCAGATGGGCTGTGGTCACAAAAAAACGGCTTAGGCATAAAATGTCGTATACCAGGTTCAATAGACTGGGGTCCTAAGCGGGTAGGTAAGGGAGGGGCCCAAGAATGAACGAGGTGGCACACTTATTTAAAGAAGCCGGTATCAAAGATGTGCGCATTGCTGAACCCATGTCTCGCCACACGACGTGGAAGGTAGGGGGACCAGTTGACTTTTTTGTCTCTCCACAAAGTAAAGCGGAACTGGAAAGTGCCATGCGCATTGTGCGCGAAGAAGGATTATCATGGTGGGCGATTGGTCGCGGTTCCAATTTACTGGTCAGAGATAAGGGCTTGCGCGGAGTGGTTATAAAAATGGGTCGGGGAATGGATGAGATCGAAGTTACTGGGAACCAAATTATAGCAGGTGGAGGATGTTCCCTGATCCGTTTATCGAAAACGGCTGCTCGGCACGGTTTAACCGGCTTGGAGTTTGCTGAAGGTATCCCAGGCACTGTAGGTGGAGCAGTCTTTATGAATGCAGGTGCCCACGGCTCCGAATTTGCAGAAGTGTTGAAGTCAGCGGAGATTCTTCTGGAATCGGGGGAATGGGTCACACTGACAAACGAGGAGCTCGGTTTTCGTTACCGAACTTCGATTCTCCAAAAGGAACGAAAAGGAATTGTTACAAAAGCCGTTTTTGAGCTGACAGAAGGGAATAAAGAGGAGATCATCCAGCGGATGAATCGTTATAAAGACCACCGTCGCAAGACCCAACCTTTGCAACATCCTTGTGCTGGCAGCGTGTTTCGCAATCCACCAGGTGACCATGCCGGTCGACTGATTGAAGCATCTGGATTAAAAGGGTATCAAATTGGTGATGCCATGGTTTCCACTCAGCATGCCAATTTTATTATTAATCGAGGTCAGGCAAAGGCTGAAGATGTGTTGAACCTGATCCATCATATCATGGACACAGTTGAGGAGAAATTTGGGGTACGGCTCGTACCCGAAGTACGGGTGGTGGGCGAGGGGTAACGGAGGTGAAAGGTTGGCGCATTATTTTATTGAAGGTGGAAGACCCCTCTATGGAAAAGTTCGTGTTCAGGGTGCCAAAAATGCTGCCCTACCGATCCTAGCTGCCACTGTACTTGCAGAAGGCATCCATGAAATTCATGACGTACCTCAGTTATCGGATATAGAGGCGATGGGTCGTATTTTGGAATCATTAGGTGTAAAGGTAAAACGGAATGGGAATACAGTGTATTTGGATACAAGGACAATTCATAGCTCCTATATTCCCGCTTCATTGATGAAGCGAATGCGCTCATCGATCTTTTTAATGGGGCCATTGTTAGCACGTCAACGAGAAGTGTGTGTGACACGACCTGGAGGATGTGCGATTGGAGAGCGTCCCATTGATTTACATCTTAAAGGACTTCGTCTCTTAGGGGCTGAAGTGATAGAAAAAGATGGACAGATCCGGTGTACAGCAAAAAAGTTGACCGGACGGAAAGTACGCTTTGAACTGCCCAGTGTAGGAGCAACGGAAAATATAATGATGGCCGCTGTGCGAGCAAATGGAGTTACCATCATTCAAAATGCTGCCCGAGAACCGGAAATCATCGATTTACAAAACTTTTTAAATGGGATGGGTGCCCAGATTCGTGGGGCAGGCACTTCGCAAATCGTGATCCATGGTGTAGAACACCTCACACCGATTTCATACCGGATTATTCCGGATCGGATTGTGACCGGTACATTAGCTGCAGCAGTTGCAGCAACAGGTGGTGAGGTGATCATGACCCATACAGTTCCAGAACACTCAACTACGGTATTAAATTTGCTTCGTCAAGCAGGTGCAACAATAGCAGCTGATAAAGATACCCTTAAAGTCTCAGGAAAGAAGAGGTTACAAGGAGTCGGTCGCATAGTAACCGAACCTTATCCGGGATTCCCTACCGATATGCAACCACAAATGATGGCTGTACTTGCTACTGCAACAGGTAAAAGTATGATGGAAGAGCGGATCTTTGATGCGCGATTGAAACATGTTCGAGAGTTAAACCGGATGGGCGCCTCCATAACTATAGAAAAGCAGGGGGTTCAAATTTGTGGTGTTCCCACACTGAAAGGGGCAGATGTTCAGGCTACTGACCTTCGAGCAGGAGCTGCACTTGTAATTGCAGGATTATGTGCGGAAGGAACGACGCGTGTAAGTGGGATCGAACATATTGAACGGGGATATGAACAATTGGACCTCGTTTTTCAGCAATTGGGAGGAAAAGTAGCGCGAATGCCAGCAAGTGCTGTCAATTAGTACTATTAGGATTGGGAAATTAAAGAAGGTAGGAGCAAGGATCCTCGCTTGAAAAAAGAAGCAACCTACAGCAGCTCATTTTAGCTTGTGGAGCAGGAACGGGATTATTGCTTCCCGTCACCGGTATTTTCACATTGCTTTTAGTGGCTGCTGTTTTTTTACTCATTTTTTATATAAAAGGGCCTTTTTTCCTTAGCTTTTTGTGGTAACATAAAATGAGGACTTGGTTCAGTTTTGGAAAGGGGTCCTCACAATGCAGGGACGTATTCCACCTTTTCGTAGGTTATCTCAGTCAAAACGACCACCTGCACGACGTGCGATAGGGTTTGTGATGCTGTTTTTTATCGGTGTGCTTGTTGTTCTATTCTTTAATTCTGACCTGAACAAAATTGACCAAGTAGAGATTAAAGGAAATTATTTTGTTACGGATAATGAAGTGCGCAAAGCAGCTGGCTTGGCTGAAGAGTATGATTTTTTTCGCTGGGATGCTCAACAAGCACAGAAGGCGATAGAGCAATTATCCGTAGTGGAAAAAGTATCTATAGAACGGTCTTTTCCGGGATTGATCCGTATTCATATTCAGGAGTCGGAGATGGTTGCGCTGTGGGTCACTCAAGAGGGAAGGTTTCCTTTATTAGCTAATGGAAGTATTCCACATCAACATTCTTGGGGAAATCAACCCTTTGCTGGACCCGTGATCAAAGGTTACTCCAACCCTAAGGATGTACAAGCCCTAGCGAAAGAGTTAGTCAAAGTTCCTGCCGAGATTCGGACGAATTTACTGGAAATTACGCCGCAAGATAATGAAATTTATACCAATCTACTGCAAATTTCAAGTCGTCACGGACATCGAATCTATATCCAGAGAGAAGATTTGGAGCAAAAAATGAAGCTATATCCTCGGTTTCAAAATGAGCCGGAGGGAGACCTTTACTTTTTAGATACCACACGATATGTTCCAAGTGAAACCTAAGTATCAGCAAAGATTGAATGATAGGAAGAACCACTTTAGTCCCAATACTTAAGTTATTGCGGCGAAATAAGGGCATTTGTATAGCTTGGGTCACTTTGGGTTGAGAGGTTAAAATGGGAAGTCTCATATGGATCTTGATGGAGTCTTTGATAACCGATTTTTGAGGCTATTCCTTCAAACATCAGAAAAAATTTACCGGAGAAAAAGGTTAAATACCTTTTTATGTTGAATTAATCACGTATGTCATCCTCTTCACTTTCTCCCTGTATTTTTAAAGAACCCTTTCCACCACTACGGGATCATTCTCGGGCGAGGAGGTGCCCATGTTTTGAATAAATACTTAATCAGCCTAGATATCGGAACTTCAAAAGTCCGGGTGATCGTTGCCGAAGTGGCGGATGAAAATGCGCACATTGTCGGCGTGGGCTCGGCTGTTTCCAGGGGGATGAAGAAGGGAGCCATTATTGATATCGACGAAGCCGTCCAATCAATCCGCGAAGCGGTGGAGGATGCTGAGCGGATGGTAGGTATAGAGATAACGGGAGTTTATGTTGGGATTTCAGGCAATCATATTTCATTACAACCAAGTCATGGTGTAGTTGCTGTTTCCAGTGAGGACCGGGAAATCGGTTCGCAAGATATTGAACGCGTTTTACAAGCGGCTCGTGTAGTTGCCTTGCCACCAGAAAGGATTGTCGTCGAAGTTGTTCCCAAACAGTTTGTCGTTGATGGTCTTACAGGCATTCAGGATCCCCATGGGATGATCGGTGTACGACTCGAAGTAGAAGGACTAATTGTTACAGGATCTAGAACGATTGTTCATAATGTTTTGCGATGTGTAGAAAAAGCATCACTCAGTGTATTGGGAATTGTTCTTCTCCCATTGGCTACAAGTGAAATTTCGCTATCCTTGGATGAAAAAAATCTTGGTGTTGTCCTTGCTGATATCGGCGGGGGTACGACCACCCTCACGATTTTTCAACAAGGGAATCTAGAGGCAACCGTTGATCTTCCCATTGGTGGGGAATATATTACCAATGATATTGCGATTGGATTGCGTACACAGACAGAAGTAGCCCAGAAATTAAAAGAAGAATACGGGGTTGCAGTTGTGGAAGAAGCATCCCGTGAACTCACATTTCCCGTTCCGACCATCGGAACTTACAAGGAGCGTATGGTATCACAGTTGGAGCTTGCCCATATTATTGAACCACGGATTTCAGAAATATTTCAATTGCTACGACAACAAGTGATAAAGTTGGGTTATTCCCCAGAACCGGCAGGTGGGTTTGTTCTGACAGGTGGTGTCTTATCGATACCCCATATTTCAAGGGTAGCAATGAATGAACTGGGTCAAGCCGTCCGCGTCGCGATTCCTGAAGCCAATGGTGTTCAGGATCCATCTTATACGGGCAGTGTGGGAATGATTTATTATCTTCACCGCCGACGCTTGGCTCACTTCTCAGAACATGGGACTGAGACAGTCCGTCATAAATCGAAGCAAAATCCAACCGCTTTTGAACGGATGAAGAATTGGTTGAGCGAATTTATTTAAATTCCGCCCAAGGATGCCAAAGGGCAATTATGATCAAAAAATGGAGGGGACAAGCCATGTTGGAATTCGAAATGGAAGTGGATCAGGTTGCACAGATTAAAGTCATTGGCGTAGGTGGGGGAGGAAGTAATGCCGTAAACCGGATGATTGAGAGCGGTGTACAGGGTGTTGAATTTATTGCTGTCAATACCGATGCTCAAGCATTGGTCCATTCCAAGGCGGCTACTAAACTCCAGATTGGAGAAAAACTAACAAGGGGGTTAGGTGCAGGAGCCAACCCAGAGATTGGGAAAAAGGCTGCAGAGGAAAGTAGAGAAATGATCGAAAATTCATTGCGAGGAGCAGATATGGTATTTGTCACCGCCGGCATGGGTGGAGGAACGGGAACTGGAGCTGCCCCAGAGATTGCAGCAATCGCTCGGGAAATTGGTGCATTAACCGTTGGAGTGGTTACACGTCCTTTTACTTTCGAAGGTCGGAAACGTTCACTACAAGCGGAAAAAGGAGTAGCTGAGTTAAAAGATAAGGTAGATACATTGATTGTCATTCCCAATGACCGCTTACTCGAAATTGTGGATAAGAATACTCCCATGATCGAAGCTTTTCGTGAAGCAGATAATGTTTTGCGGCAAGGTGTACAAGGAATTTCTGACTTGATTGCTGTGCCTGGTCTGATCAATCTTGACTTCGCAGATGTGAAAACGATCATGACTGAGCGTGGTTCTGCCTTGATGGGGATTGGCTCGGCCTCAGGGGAGCAACGGGCTGCTGAAGCAGCAAAAAAATCGATCTGTAGTCCTTTGCTGGAGACATCCATTGACGGTGCACGTGGTGTAATTATGAATATTACAGGGGGAACCAATCTAAGCTTGTATGAAGTAAATGAAGCGGCGGATATTGTTACCTCGGCAGCTCACCAGGAAGTAAATATGATTTTTGGTGCTGTGATTAATGAAGATCTCAAGGATGAGATCGTGGTTACGGTCATTGCTACAGGATTTGATCATCAGGAAGAACGTGGAAAACAGCGTAAGCCCCAGTTTAAACTAGAGGAAGAGGGATCGGATCGTAATGTGGTTATTCAACCATTTAATCCTGACCTTGACGATAACTTAGAAATCCCTACCTTTCTCCGGTTTCGTCAGAAAAAATAATATAGAATTTCTTATTCCAAAAGAGCCATTTTTCCTAAATGGGGAAATGGCTCTTTTATTTTGTTTTAGCCTTACATATTTTCCTTACAATTCGACGAAAAAAGTGAGATCTAGATGGCAAGTTTAGACAGACTTTGAAATAGAGATAGTATTATACTTAACTTATCATTTATGGAAGAGAGGAAGATGGAAATGGTCGTTTACGCCGACATGGTCTTCCTCCTTAATCTTTGCATCGATTATTTGTTGTTATGGTTGACGGCGGTGATTCGCCGGCAAAAAGTATCTCCTTGGAGGATTTTGCTGGCTGCATTGCTTGGTGCAGGATATGCAGTATTTTATCTATGGCCGCATTTCTCTATTTTTTACTCGTTAACAGCGAAAATATTTTTTGCGTGTATGATGATTTGGATTGCCTTTGGTTTTGTTTCCCCAATTGCTTATCTGCGTAATATAGGAGTTTTTACGCTTAGCTCTTTTGTTATCGGAGGGGGGATGTTTGCACTCCATTACATCGTTACAGGAAAGGGCGAAGCTGCAGGAGGAATTTTTCTTACTCAATCAACTGGCTGGGGGTCACCTGTTTCATGGCTTTTTGTTTTATTGGCATTTCCAATAATCTGGATTTATGCACGCTACACTTTCCGATCAATTGAGAAACAAGAATCAGTAAGTCAGTATTTGGCTCGGGTAGCTATCTATTTTAATGAACAAAAAATTGAGTGTACCGGCTTGATCGATACAGGAAATCAGCTACGGGATCCGGTTACAAGAGCACCTGTAATGATGGTGGAATTGGAGCAATTAACTCCCTATCTTCCAACTGCAATCGAAAAGGTAGTAAAAGAAGAGAAGTGGGAAAGCTTAACTTTACTACTAACTCCTGAATGGATTCGCAGGATTTCGTTAATTCCATTTCGTGCTGCCGGTAATCGAGGTGGACTTCTTTTGGCGCTCAAAAGTGACAAAGTAGAGATCATGCAAGGGAGTGTATGCCATCAAAATAGCAATGTATTAGTGGGGTTGGATACAAGTCGTCTTTCTTCCGATGGGACCTATCAGGCGATTATCCATCCAGCTTGTATAAATGAGGCGAAGGCTGGATAATTCCCCTTTGAGTGTATATTTCGAAGGAGGTTATTTACATGCTTGTCAAATGGAAGATCATGCTGCAACTTCTTTGGTATCGCATTCTTATGCATATTGGGCTAAAAGGAGAAGAGATTTATTATATTGGAGGGAGTGAAGCACTTCCTCCACCTTTAAGCCGTGAGGAAGAGCTTCATTTGTTGGAGCGTCTTCCAGAAGGTGATGCAGCAGTTCGGGCGATTTTAATTGAGCGGAATTTACGTTTGGTTGTTTATATTGCCCGTAAATTTGAGAATACAGGCATTAATATTGAGGATTTGGTCTCCATCGGGACGATCGGCTTAATTAAAGCAGTGAAGACTTTTGATCCCTCCAAAAAAATCAAGCTGGCTACCTATGCATCCCGGTGTATCGAAAATGAGATTTTAATGTTCCTCCGCCGAAATAATAAAGTGCGTTCGGAAGTCTCATTTGATGAACCCTTAAATACAGATTGGGATGGGAATGAGCTACTGCTATCCGATATTCTTGGGACTGAGAATGATATTATTTACCGCAATATAGAAGATGAGGTGGATCGAAAAATTTTGCGTATCGCCCTCTCGAAATTATCGGAACGGGAACAACGGATCATGGAATTGCGCTTTGGACTTAATGGTGGAGAAGAGAAGACACAAAAAGATGTGGCAGATTTATTAGGTATTTCTCAATCCTACATTTCCCGTTTGGAAAAGAGAATTATAAAGCGGCTACGGAAGGAGTTTAGCAAAATGGTATGATGCGTTGGATCAAAAAAAGAAGATAATTTTCTCCACACTTAGAAGAGCCCTACATGATACAGGGCTTTTTTGTTTATTATAAAAACCCATTGAAGGGAGATACTAGCAGTAGTGCATTAGTAATGCTTCCGTAGGAGGGGAACTCATGGCGCGAAATAAAGTGGAAATCTGTGGAGTGGATACATCAAAGCTCCCAGTCCTGACCAACAAAGAGATGCGCGCTTTATTTCGATCCCTGCAGGAGGGAGACCGATCTGCTCGGGAAAAACTGGTCAATGGTAATCTCCGATTGGTACTAAGTGTGATTCAACGCTTTAATAATCGTGGAGAAAATGTAGACGATTTGTTCCAAGTGGGTTGTATTGGGCTGATGAAGGCGATTGACAACTTTGATCTAGGGCAAAATGTTAAATTTTCCACCTATGCGGTTCCCATGATTATTGGAGAAATTCGCCGTTATTTACGAGATAATAACCCGATACGTGTCTCCCGTTCTTTGCGAGATATTGCTTATAAGGCTTTACAAGTAAGAGATACACTTACCAATCGCTATTCCCGGGAGCCTACGATCAATGAAATATCGGAATCACTGAATGTCCCCAAGGAAGATGTTGTTTTTGCCTTGGATGCGATCCAAGATCCAGTGTCATTGTTTGAACCGATCTACCAAGAGGGTGGCGATCCCATTTATGTAATGGACCAGTTAAGTGATGATCAGGAGAAAGACTTGCATTGGGTAGAAGAAATTGCTTTGCGAGAAGCGATGAACCGGTTAAATAACCGAGAAAAAATGATTTTATCTATGCGTTTTTTTGAAGGAAAGACTCAGATGGAGGTAGCGAGTGAAATAGGTATTTCGCAGGCGCAAGTATCACGATTGGAAAAGGCCGCCATCAATCAAATGCAAAAATATATCAACTAACAGTTAACTCCAGAATAAAATTTCGCTCATTGCTGAGGTAAGACACACCAGTCACAAAGTATTAAGTTAACATGTGCTTTTGTGTCGGTCATGAGGTATCCTTTCTGTTTCATTTGCTTAGAAGCAAAGTTACTAAAGGTACCTCATGTCTTTCTTTTTAAACAAGTATTCATTATTGTTGTATAACCTAGATTTGCGCCAATTTTACTTTGTACATTTTTTCTTCCCGAATCATATACTTGGAGTAAACAAGGGGGTGGGCGATAAAAATGATAAAAATCTCTGAACTGCAATCTAAAGAGGTAATTAATATTTCCGATGGACGGAGGTTAGGTCAGATTCATGATTTAGAACTTGATTTAAGGGAAGGGATTATTAAAGCGATTGTTGTACCTGGAGAATCAAAACTTTTTGGTTTAATTTCAGGAGGGCGCGAATGGGTGATTCCTTGGAGGCAAGTTGTGAAAATTGGTACAGATGTTATTTTTGTGCGGATCAGTCATCCCAATCCGAACAGTAATGAGCTAGAAACACGCCCACTGCTTATGGGAGATTAGAGATCTGGTCTATATATATACATTATTATTCCTTAAATACTTTGTCTCTCCATTGGTATGTGGTAAGATAAAAGAGGAGGGGAAGATATGGAACCTTTTCAATACCAGGATGGAGCGGTCCCATACTTGACGCTACCAATCTGGGAAAAGAAATTCCCTCATTTAATTGTAGGAATGAGTGCTCGTAGACCTACTGATGAGGATAATGGTTACGCATGGAATTATGCGCTTCATGTGGAGGATAATCCAACCCATGTGATTGAAAATCGTGTAAAATTAATGGACATGCTTAACCTTCCGATTTCCTCATGGACATGTGGAGAGCAGGTTCATGGAACCCACATTCATGAGGTGACCAAGGAGGAAGGTGGAAGAGGAAGTACATCCCAGAAAACCGCTTTCGCGAATACAGATGGATTACTTACTTGTCAAGAAAATCTTTTGTTAACCTCCTTTTATGCCGATTGTGTTCCGCTGATTTTTTATAGTCCTGCTACAGGATGGTTAGGAATTGCTCATGCCGGGTGGCGCGGTACGACTTCTGGGATTGCATCACAGATGGTGCGCCAGCTGGTTCAGCGAGGAGCGGTCCCTGAGGAGATTTATGTAGCGATTGCCCCATCGATTGGCGGTTGTTGTTATGAAGTGGATGAGCCTGTAATAAAGGCTCTTACTCAAATCTTAGTCCGTCCATCTGAAAAGGTGGTCAAACCAGCGGGTAGAGGGAAGTGGAAATTGGATCTACGCCAGGCCAATCGTGAAATCCTTCTTAATGAGGGAATTCGACCAGAACACCTATTGGTTACCCAACTGTGCACGAGCTGTCGAGCAGATTTATTTTATTCTTACCGGCGGGATCGAGGAAAGGTAGGTCGAATGGTGGCTTGGATTGGTAGACGAAAGGATCGAAATAAAATATGGAGCGTATAAAACAGAACTGGGAAGAAATCCAAAAAAACATTGCAGCTGCTTGTGCCCGAGCAGGGCGAAATCCGCAAGAAGTAAAAGTAGTGGCAGTAACTAAATACTTAGATTTAGAGACAACACGGCAAGTACTTGATCTAGGCTTGACTGAGATTGGGGAAAGCCGGGTCCAGGAAGCGGTTCCTAAGTACGAAGTATTGGGGGACCGAGGCACCTGGCATTTTATTGGTCACTTACAACGAAATAAAGTGAAAAATGTTGTGGGCCGTTTTACATATATCCACTCGCTCGATCGGTTTTCCCTTGCACAAGAGATTAGTCGACGGGCCGAAAACGTAGGATGTACCATGCGGTGTTTTATCCAGGTGAATGTGTCAGGAGAGGAGAGCAAATTTGGTCTTGCACCGGATGAAGTGATGGACTTCGTTGAAGAGGTAGTCCAACTACCCCATATTCATCTGGAAGGACTGATGACCATGGCCCCCCGTGTAGAAGTACCGGAGGAAACCCGACCAGTCTTTCGACAACTGGCTGAAATGAGGCGAAAATTGCAAGAAGATAAAGGATTGTCTCTTCCACATCTGTCGATGGGTATGTCACAAGACTACGAAATTGCAGTTGAAGAAGGGGCAACATGGCTTCGTCTCGGCTCTGTACTAGTAGGAGGGACACGGTAGAGCTGGTGGAAGAGGAGGCGATTTAATGAGTGTGATGGAGCGGATTATGGGTTTTTTTGGGATTAGCGAAGAAGAGATTAATGAACAGAAGGAGGCACTACAGTCCTCATCTTCTCAAGGGCGTGGCAAGGTCGTTTCCCTGCATTCGCAAAAGAATATCCGCGTCGTACTAATTGAACCACACACCTATGACGAGGCACAAGAAATCGCCGACAATTTAAAAAGCCACCGGCCTGTTGTGGTTAATTTACAGCGGGTACATCGAGATCAAGCCCTACGAATTGTCGATTTTTTAAGTGGAACGGTTTATGCATTGGGGGGGACGATTCATAAGTTAGGTCCACATATATTTATTTGCACACCTGCCAACGTGGATATCCAGGGGAATATCAGTGATATCATGGCAGATGAAGCGAAGGATTTATTGAGGTGACGGGCTGTGGAGGTAATTGCAGTTGTTCGACTGCTATTTAGAATTTATTGGTTTATGATTATTGGCTATATTTTACTTTCCTGGTTTCCCCAGGCGCGAGAGTCGCCAATTGCCCAACTTTTATCCCGGATGGTAGAACCGTATCTTTCTATTTTTCGCTTTATACCACCTATCGGAATTTTTGACATTTCTCCGATCATCGCATTAATTGCATTACAATTTGTCCAAGCAGGTGTAGAATATATTATACTACTGATACTAGGAATGTTAGGATAATGAGAAATAAGGAAGTATTGTTTCCACATTTTTCACAGGAAGAACATCCTTTTGTTGAACGTGCTCTGGATTGGATTGACCAGGTGATCCATCGACAACGTCCATATCTAACTTCCTTTCTTGATCCCCGTCAACAACAGATCGTAAAGATGTTGGCACAGCGCGAATCGGATTTAAGATTGGAAGCAGAGGGCGGTTATCCTGAAGCAGAGCGACGGCGACTCCTTCTCCTCCCCCTTTTCCAGACTGCTGAAGAGGGGGATTTTCAGTTAGCTTTTTTACGACTCGATTATCCAACACAATCCCGAGTGGAGCATCGAGATATCTTGGGTTCCCTCTTGGGACTAGGGATTAAAAGAACACTTTTTGGGGATATATTGATTCATAAGAATAGCAATCAGACAGACTTGATTGTGGCAGCTGAAATTGCTGATTATGTTCTCCTACATTTAACTCATGTCGGTCGTACTAAGATCCGGATTAAGAAAATAGAGCAGGAAGAGCTGATAATTCCTCCACGCTCTTTTGAAACCTGGAAAGTTTCAGTAGCTTCTTTACGAGTAGATACGATCGTGGCTGAAGGTTTTCGTCTGTCTCGTTCGAAAGCAGTTCAGTTGATTCGCAATGGAAAGTGTCAGGTAAATTGGAGACCGATTGATAATCCTGCAACTCCTATTCAAGTGGAGGATATGATTTCGATTCGCGGAGCGGGCAGGATTTATGTTTTAGGAATCGAAGGAGTCTCAAGGAAGAAACGTATTCAAGTACAGTTAGGGAAAATAAAGGATTAAGATAAACTAGTATAAATCCCTTTAAAGGAGGCGGTTTTTATGGTATAATCCTTCCCGTTATAGCTGTTCGACCAAACAGATGAATTTCCCAATTCTGGTCTTAGTGTCGTTGTTTACCGGGAGGATTTTATTTTAGTTTTGTCGAATGTAGGGGGAAGCCAATTTTTAGAGGAGGTGCTTGCATGCCACTTACGCCTTTAGATATACACAATAAAGAATTTAAACGTTCATTCCGCGGTTATGACGTTGATGAAGTAAATGATTTTTTGGATCAGATTATTAAGGACTTTGAATTTCTTATTCGAGAAAAACAGCAGTTAGAACAACAGGTGGAGGAGTTGCAGCAAGAATTAGACCGGGTGATGGAAGAGCAATCGATGTCTTCCATGCCATCCCATGCCCCAATGCCGCAACAACAGTCCATCTATCAGCCACCGGAGCCGGCTCAGGCACAGGTGCCCGCTTCAACAATTAATACGCTTACTTCTATGGAACAAAGTATTCATAAATCAATCCGTGTCGCTCAGGAAGTCGCGGATGAAGTGCGGTTAAATGCGAAAAAGGAAGCGGAGTTAATTGTTCAGGAAGCTGAGAAAAATGCTGACCGAATTATTAATGAGGCACTTCAGAAAGCGCGAGCGATCCATAGTGAACTTTTGGATCTAAAGCAAAAATCTACAATATACCGAGCACGTTTCCGTACGTTAATTCAATCTCATATGGATATTCTGGAAAACTCCGATTGGGAATCCCTTGAAGAGTTGGAAGAAGGGCTAGAAGAAAAGGAAAAGGAATTTGATGCCTATCAAATGAGTGGCCCCGAACCGTTAGATAATACAAATCCAAACCATCACTTTACTAATTTTCATGATCACGACTATCAATCTCATTTGGAGGATGCGGACCACTCCTATTTAGAAGAGGAAGAGGAACCGCGGCGTGAGCTGCGACGTACAGCCCGTAAGTTAAAAAAGAAAGCAATGTTTTAATATATACTTGACGGAATGGTTTTCCACCATTTATAATAATTGATCATTAATACGTTAACGGCAAGGAACGGGACGAGTAGATGGAACGCCCGCGTTTAATAGCGAGTTAGGGATAGTGAAAGCCTAACCCGGTCGTCTATTGAAGATCCCCCGGGAGCTGTCGCCTGAAACTGTTGGAGTAGGGTGAACCGGTTCATTCACGTTACGAATGATAGAGCGGGTTTGTTCTGT
Source organism: uncultured Thermoactinomycetaceae bacterium (assembly GCA_937975135.1). GTDB lineage: Bacteria > Bacillota > Bacilli > Thermoactinomycetales > CALJVA01 > CALJVA01. The sequence continues at coordinate 27,296 of CALJVA010000022.1, forward strand.
TTTGGAACAACTAAAGTAGGGTGGTACCGCGGGAACCTTCTCGTCCCTCATGGGATGATGAGGGTTTTTTTTTAGGTTTTAAAGGAGTGATTGTAGGAGATGGATTATAGTAAAACAGTAAATTTGCCGAAAACAAAGTTCCCGATGCGTGGAAATTTACCCACTCGTGAACCGGAGATTCAAAAATGGTGGGACGAAATTGACATTTATCAAAAAGTACAGCAGCGCAATAGTGGCAAACCGCTTTTTGTTCTTCATGATGGGCCACCTTATGCAAATGGTGATCTTCATATTGGACATGCGTTAAATAAGATATTGAAAGACATTATTAATCGCTTTCAGTCGATGAATGGTAAGAATGCTCCTTATGTACCGGGATGGGATACCCATGGTTTGCCGATCGAACATGCAATTGTTAGCAAAAAGAAAGTAAACCGAAAACAGGTGGATATTGTTACCTTTCGAGAAATGTGTAAGGAGTATGCCCTTAGTTTTGTAGAAAGGCAAAAAGAACAGTTTAAACGCCTGGGGGTTCGTGGAGATTGGGAGAACCCTTATTTAACTCTCCATCCTTCTTATGAGGCAGCGCAAATTCGTGTTTTTGGTGCAATGGCTCAGAAAGGCTATATTTATCGTGGAAAAAAGCCTGTCTATTGGTCACCTTCTTCAGAGACTGCATTAGCCGAGGCGGAAGTGGAATATCATGATAAACGTTCCCCTTCCATTTATGTAGGCTTTCCTGTAGAAGATGGGAAAGGAATCTTACCTGACGGAACGGAAGTTGTCATCTGGACGACAACACCTTGGACCATTCCAGCTAACCTAGGGATTGCAATTCATCCAGATTACTCCTACAGCTTGGTAAAAGCAGGAGATAAAAAGTATGTGATCGCAACGGAATTAGTGAACCAAGTAATGGAGAAGGCGGAGATCGATTCCTTTGAAACCGTTGTTACTTTTACAGGTGCTGAGTTGGAGGGAGTGATCTGTCGTCATCCCTTTTATGATCGAAAGAGTCCTCTCCTTTTAGGGGAGCATGTAACTCTTGACTCTGGGACTGGTTGTGTCCATACAGCTCCAGGACATGGGGAAGATGACTTTTATCTAGGTCAGAAATATAAGCTGGATGTATTATGTCCCATCGATGAGAGAGGTTACTTTACTGATGAAGCACCTGGTTTTGCTGGATTGTTTTATGAAGATGGAAATAAAGAAGTAACCAAAAAATTAGAAGAGACAGGAGCACTACTTAAGCTAGAGTTTATTACTCACCAATATCCCCACGATTGGCGGACTAAAAAACCAGTGATTTTCCGAGCTACGGAACAATGGTTTGCTTCCATTGATGGTTTTCGAGATGAAATGCTCAAAGCGATTAAAGAGGTAACCTGGACACCTAAATGGGGCGAAGTACGCCTGCACAACATGATTGCAGATCGGGGAGATTGGTGTATTTCACGACAGCGAGTCTGGGGTGTTCCTTTGCCAATTTTTTATTGTGAGAACTGTGATCATGCCCTCATTACAGAGGAAACAATTGATAAGATCGCGGAGATCTTTGCTCAAGAAGGTTCTTCCGCCTGGTATGCCAAGGAGACAGCTGAGTTGTTACCAGAGGGGGTAACCTGTCCAAACTGCGGAAAGGATCAGTTCCGGAAAGAGACGGATACGATGGATGTTTGGTTTGATTCCGGAAGCAGTCATGCAGCTGTATTAAAGCAGCGTAACGAACTGCGGTGGCCAGCTGATCTTTATTTAGAAGGATCAGACCAGTATCGAGGATGGTTTAACTCCTCTCTTTCTACTGCTGTAGCCACAACAGGGCGTGCTCCTTATAAGCAAGTACTTAGTCACGGATTCACTCTGGATGGAAAAGGAAGGAAAATGTCTAAATCCCTGGGGAATACTATAGACCCCCAAAAAGTTACCAAGATGTATGGTGCGGATATTTTGCGTCTGTGGGTGGCATCAGTTGATTATCAGTCTGATGTTCGTGTCTCCGATGATATTCTAAAGCAGATTGCAGAAGCATACCGAAAAATCCGCAATACCTTCCGCTTCTTATTGGGCAACCTTGCAGATTACGATCCTAAAAGGGATCGTGTATCGGAAGAAAATCTCGAGGAGATTGACCGCTATGCGTTGATAAAGCTATACCGGCTCATTGATCGGGTAAAAGAGGCTTATGAGCAATATGAATTCCACGTGGTATATCATGGAATCCATCAATTCTGTGCTGTTTTCTTAAGCCAGTTTTACTTTGATGTATTAAAAGACTGTCTCTATACTGATAAGGTGAATTCTCCCTCCCGCCGTTCGTCACAGACGGTAATGTATGAGCTGCTTTGTGCTCTGGTCCGACTCGTTACACCATTGATCCCACATACGGCGGAAGAGGTGTGGAAATATATTCCGAACACCGATGAAATAAGTGTGCAATTGACAGATTTCCCTCAAAGCAAATCGGATCTTGTTGATTTGGAGTTGGAGAAAAAATGGGATCAGTTTCTTGTCTTGCGGGATGAAGGGCTAAAAGCATTGGAAATTGCACGTGGAGAGAAATTGATCGGAAATTCCCTAGAAGCTTCTCTCCGACTCTACCCAACGGAAGAGACTTACCCATTGCTTCAGTCGCTGGATCATCTTGCTGAGCTCTTCATTGTTTCCCATCTAGAACTTGCATCACCAGATGAGCAGGTGCCGGAAGAGGCTTATAAAGGGAGAGGCGTCTCCGTTTTGGTTCGACCTGCAGAAGGGAAGAAGTGTGAACGTTGCTGGATGATCACCCCAACAGTAGGGATGTCGGAAGCTCATCCTGCTCTTTGTACTCGCTGTAGTGAAGTGGTAGAGGAAATGGAACTAAAAAGGGATTAGGTGTGGAGCCATAAAACTTTCAGTCTCCTTACATCTAACTAGGTCTGGGAAGAAGTATTGTGGTTTGAAAGAAAAAAAGCCCTGATTTTACACAGGGCTTTTTTTGATGGTTTTTTGGAAATGAGCTGAAAACGAAAAAATCATAGGGACCTGGGGCAACTTATAGACAAGGTGATCAGACTACGGGAGGCTGAGAAATGAAAAAAAAAGTGATTGAGCCGGACCCGTGGAAACAAAAAATTGAAGAGCGGTTGACTGAGATTGGAAAGAAAATGGAGATGGGTGAAATTGCCCAGTATGTGCAACTACTTAATAGTCCACGACGGCTAATATTGATTAATATTTTTTCGGGAATTGCACGTGGAGTGGGGATTGCTATAGGCGTTACGATTTTTTCAACGACCATCGTTTATTTTCTGCAAAAACTCGGAGCCCTCAATTTGCCGATTATAGGAAATTTTATTGCAGAATTAGTAAAAATTGTGCAAACTCGCCTCGATGGAACACAATATTAATTGGTGGTGATGGAATGTGACGGAAGAACAAAGAAGACGAATTCGTGAAGAATTGGAACGGGAGCGAGCGGATCTGGAAAATCGACTGCAGCGAAACGGCCACTATGGTTTGAATCGGGGAATGAACGATTCTGTTGGTGAGTTATCCGGTTATGATAATCATCCTGCAGATCTAGGGACAGAGATGTTTGAGCGTGGGAAAGATATTGCTCTTAACGAACAGGATCAATACCGTTTAGAAGAAATAAAAGAAGCAATACAACGGATGAAGAAAGGAACTTACGGTCAATGCATTGTGTGTGGGACCCAGATTCCTTTTGAACGACTGGAAGCAGTACCTGCCACGCTCTATTGCAGGGAACACGCACCTGATTCAGAGGTTTCAGAACGGCGTCCCATCGAAGAGCAAATTATTTATCCCCCTTTTGGCGAACATTTTAATGACGGGAATGATGAGCGGAATGCTTATGATGCAGAAGATGCATGGCAGGAAGTGGAGCAGTATGGTACCTCCAATCCTGCAGATGTATATGGTGGAACACCAAATTATAATGAAGTGACGATTGATCATCATGAGCGCAAAGGCTATTCCATGGACATCGAAGGTTTCACCATTACCGATGCAGAGGGTCGGACAGAAGAGATTACGGATATTACACATAATGATGCTTATCGGCGGTTTGCGGAAAAGGAAGAGTAAGCAGCTTTTGGAAAGGCTTCATTCTATCGATCCCTTTATAACATGCTGCCTTAGACTTTTTCGCAGTCAGCTCACAGACTGATCCGGTAAAAGCATTGTTCCAATACATGGCCTGTGCTAAAATCATGAAAGATGAGCTGATGTTTTGTGGCTGGGATAGGGGGAGTTTAGTGCGATACTATATTATTGCCTTATCTGTTTTACTGCTGGACCAGGTGACGAAATGGCTGGTCATAAGAAAGATGGATTTGTATGAATCTATTCCCTTACTGGATGGGGTTTTTTATATCACTTCACATCGCAATAGCGGTGCTGCTTTTGGAATACTCCAAGGTCAACAATGGCTGTTTATTCCGATTACCGTTCTGGTAGTTGCTTTTCTTATCTATTATTTGGCTCGGCTTCGTAATTCACACCCCTTAGCTTCTTGGTCATTTGCTCTTCTGTTAGGTGGGGCAGTGGGAAATTTAATTGATCGGATTCGCTTTGGAGAAGTGGTAGATTTTTTGGACTTTCGTTTGATTAATTTTCCCATTTTTAATGTTGCCGATTCTGCGATTGTAATCGGTGTTACCTTTTTAATTTGGGAAACTCTTAAAAACCCCGAACAGAAAAAGGAGAAGGATTTATCCGAAACGGGGGATACGCAATGAGTGAGGACCAAGAGATTCTTTTGTTCTCTGTCAACCCAGAGCAGGAAGGGCAACGGATTGATAAAGTGATTACATCCCTGGATCCCGCCTGGACACGGATGATGGTACAGGCCTGGATTCGTGGGGGCCGAGTGTTGGTTAATGGGCAGAAGGTAAAAACAAACTACCGACTAAATAGTGGGGAAGAAGTGGAGATACAAGTGCCACCACGGGAATCTCTAAGGATCGAAGCAGAAGAGATTCCGCTGGATATTCGGTATGAAGATGAGGATCTACTTGTCGTTAATAAACCAAGGGGCATGGTGGTTCATCCTGCAGCAGGGAATTACACTGGGACCCTGGTCAATGCATTACTCTATTATTGCGACAATTTATCCAGTATTGGTGGAGAAGATCGCCCAGGAATTGTCCATCGGATTGATAAAGACACTTCCGGCTTAATTATGATAGCTAAAAATAATGAAACCCATTTGGCCTTGGCCTCACAACTAAAGGAACATCAGGTGGAAAGACATTATATGGGGTTTGTTCATGGACATGTGGTCCATCCCCAGGGGACAATCGACGCCCCGATCGGACGCCATCCCCGTAATCGTCAACAGATGACCGTACTCCCCAAAGGTGGAAAGCGTGCCGTGACTCACTTTGATGTGATGGAACGATTAAATGAATCAACACGTGTCCTTTTTCGTTTAGAAACGGGGCGGACACACCAAATTCGTGTTCATATGAAGTATATCGGTCATCCCTTAATCGGAGATCCTCTTTACGGGCGAAAAAAAGAGAAAAATCTTCCGATCCAAGGCCAAGCCCTACATGCACAGCGTCTTGCCTTTACTCATCCTCGGACGGGTGGGAAAATTGAGGTGGAAGCAGAACTACCGGAAGATCTACGCCAACTGTTACAGAGATTACGGTCACAGGATTGAATGGAAAAAGACGTAAGCTGAGGAGATAAGGCAATAAGGGCATAAAAGCTCTGCCCAAGTGCTTTTTCTTTTTAGCAACGAAGTAGAGGTGGTAGACCTTATTACCTTTTTCAGAGACAGATGAATGTATAGATTTAGTAGATCTTGATTTGGGTATAAGGTCTGCCCCGAGCGCCTTTGCTTCTAAGTAACGAAGCGGAGGGGTAGACCTTAACCCGTTTTAATAACAGTAAAGACATAAGGCTTAAGTAATAGGCATACTGTGAAATAGCATTTTACGGAAATATTACTTTCTGCTTGCCATTTTTCCAAGAGAGTGTTATACTGCTCAAGACAACTAAAATGGTTCCTTTAAAACCAGTCCCGTGAGGCTGGCAAGGATTTAACTTACGGAAACGTCAAAGACGCTTCTTGCCCACGGGTGAGAAGCGTCTTTTTTCTCAAGGGGGGACTGCTTTGAACAAAAAAGTAATCTTAGATGAAGCAGCCATCCGCCGGGCGCTGACTCGGATTGCTCATGAAACCTTGGAACGGAACAAAGGTGTAGAAGATGTCGTCCTTGTTGGGATTAAAACTAGAGGAATCTACCTTGCAAGGCGGCTTGCGGAGCGGATTGAACAGATTGAGGGTAAAAAGATCGAAGTGGGAGAGCTGGATATCACGCTGTATCGTGATGATCTAACGGAGAAATCGGAACAACCTGAGGTGCGTGCAACAAAGATTCCCTTTGATATCCGGCAAAAGATTGTCATTTTGGTAGATGATGTCTTGTATACCGGGCGAACGGTACGTGCAGCAATGGATGCCTTGATTGATTTGGGAAGACCCAAGATGATCCAGCTCGCTGTGCTGATTGATCGTGGACATCGGGAATTACCAATTCGTCCTGATTATGTAGGTAAAAATGTACCCACCTCTCGTCAGGAGATGGTAGTCGTTTCCGTCTCAGAGATTGATCACTGCGATGAGGTGTCAATTCAAACAAAAAAATAGTCCTTGTTCGTCACCCTTTAAGATAGTCCTGTGAGGCTGGCAAGGGGGACACACTACCTGTGTGCTTATTTCCTCTTGCCCTTTGGGTAAAGAGGTTTTTTATTTGTAAGGAGTGAGGGAGAAAAATGAATCAGAAAATACTTATGGATGTTCACGAAAAACCGAAAATCCTTTCCTGGCTGGCCCTTAGTATGCAACATCTATTTGCTATGTTTGGGGCTACCATCTTAGTTCCTTTGTTAACAGGGTTAGATCCGGCGGTCACGCTATTGACAAGTGGATTGGGAACCATTGCCTATTTACTCGTAACACGAGGAAAAATTCCAGCCTATCTGGGATCCTCCTTTGCATTTATCGTTCCAATTATCACTGTATCCCAGACAGAAGGAATTGGTGCAGCATTATTTGGTTGTATTCTTTCGGGATTGGTGTATGGAGTTGTTGCTCTAATAATCTTCCGGTTTGGTGTTCATTGGCTCAATCATCTCCTCCCCCCTGTTGTCATTGGTCCTGTAGTTATTGTCAAGGGTTTAGCCCTGGCGGGTGTGGCGATTGAGATGGCTAGTATGACAGAAGTAACCCGAGCTTTACCGGCTACCCTTTCGGAGTTTCAGTCCTTACCTGGAACGGTGCAAAATATTGATGAAGAAGCAAATACGGTAACTCTCCAGGTATACTCCTTGAAACATTTTTTAGTAGCTCTTGCGACTCTCGCCTTTGCGATTATTGCTAGCCTGTTTTTAAGAGGTTTCTTTAACCTGATTCCCATCTTGATCGGGATTGTTGGCGGATATATTGTTGCATTTTTTGCAGGAATGGTTGATCTTGCTCCTGTAAAGGAAGCAAGCTGGTTTGCACTGCCTACCTTTACGTTTCCTGAGGTCTCTTGGAAAGCAGCACTTGTCATCGTTCCCGTTGCTTTGGTCACTCTTGCCGAACATATTGGGCACTTGATGGTTACTAGTGGGATTATGGGCCGTGATTTGGCGAAAAATCCGGGGCTTCATCGTTCGTTATTAGGAGATGGAATTGCTACTTCGATTGCTTCCCTAATCGGTGGTCCTCCCAATACAACTTATGGAGAAAATATTGGTGTATTGGCTATCACACGAATTTTTAGTGTTTATGTAATTGGCGGAGCAGCTGTCCTTGCGATGTGTTTCTCTTTTATCGGTAAACTCTCTGCGCTGATTACTACCATCCCTTCCGCTGTAATGGGTGGAGTCTGCATTCTCCTCTTTGGGATTATTGCTTCAGCTGGGTTGCGGATGTTGGTGGAACATGAGGTTGATTTTGGCAATCGGCGCAACCTGATCATAGCCTCTGTTGTCCTTGTGATTGGTGTAGGAGGTGCCGCCCTCCGATTCGTAGGGATTGACTTCCAAGTAGAAGGGATGGCCTTGGCAACATTTGTAGGAGTGGGTCTTAACCTGATTCTTCCCCGTGAGGAGAATAAGAAGGATAATGTCTCTTTGCATCGATTAAAGACAGTGGATGAGACGGTATAAACATAGTGTTTTAAGATGAATGGCAAGGAATATAAATAGAATCTTATTCCTTTAATCCAGTCCCGTGAGGCTGAAAAGGAGCTCTTCCTCCTTGGGGATCAAGGGGGTTTGTTACTGTGCACTCCTTCCTGGACTGGGAGGAGTTTTTTTGTTGGATTGGATAAAAAAGTTTAAAGGACATGGGGGATTAAGATGAATACAAAAAGGCATCTTTTAGACATTCAATCCTTGTCCACAGGAGAAGTCGAAGAGATTTTGGAACGAGCAGAGTACTGGAAAACTTCTGGGGAGAATCACCAACCCTTTTCGGACTGTTTTGTGGCCAATCTCTTTTATGAGCCTAGTACACGGACACGTTTTTCCTTTGAAATTGCCGAAAAGAAGTTGGGAGTTCAGATCCTTTCCTTCGATAAGAATACTTCTAGCGTGACCAAGGGAGAAACCCTTTGGGATACCTTACAAACCTTGGCTGCTTTAGGAGTAGAGGTTGCGGTGATTCGCCACCCAGAGTCTGGAATCATCCATTCCTTAGCCAAGCATTCCCCTGCAGTAAGTTTAATTAATGCCGGTGATGGGATTCATGCTCATCCTACGCAGGCGTTGCTCGATTTATTTACATTGAAAGAGCACTTTCGTGCTTTAACAGGATTGACTGTGGCGGTGATCGGTGATTTACGTCATAGCCGTGTAGCGCGTTCTAGTGTAGCCGCATTAAAAAAATGTGGCGTAACGGTGCTATTAAGTAGCCCTGAGGAGATGCGCGCTTCGGATCTTGAAGAGGGTGCGTCCTTTGTCCCTATCGACGAAGCTGTGAGTCAGGCAGATGCGGTTATGATGTTGCGGGTACAGCTAGAACGTCATACAAATTCACTAGTTACTGGAAAAGAAGAGTATCATCAGCGTTACGGGCTTACAATGGAGCGACTTTCCCAGATGAAACCTCAAGCCGTGATACTCCATCCTGGACCTGTAAATCGGAATGTGGAGATTGCGTCAAACTTAGTGGAACATCCTCGTTCCCTGATTGGAAAGCAGGTAGAAAATGGGGTTTATATCCGGATGGCTGTTTTGGAACGGGTGATGAGGCAAAGGAGGAAAAGAGGATGAACTGGTTATTAAAACGGGGACAGTTAATCGATTGGAAGCGAAGAGAATTGGTTCAAGGCGATGTACGTATCGAGGGAGGACGTGTTGTTGCCATCGGCCCTGACTTACCTGAAGATCATTGCCAGGTTGTTGATGTTGGAGGACGATTGATTTCTGCAGGACTAATCGATATGCATGTGCATTTACGGGAGCCTGGATTTGAGGAGAAGGAGACCATTGCCACGGGAACTCGAGCAGCAGCGCGTGGGGGTTTTACAACAGTAGCCTGTATGCCCAATACAAACCCGATCACCGATTCTCCCCAGGTGGTGCAAAGGATTCGCGAGATCGCAGAGCACGAAGGAAGCGTGCGGGTATTACCAATTGGCGCCATTACCGTCGGAGAAAAGGGGGAAGAGTTAACGGATCTTGTTGCCTTAAAAGAAGCGGGAATTGTCGCCATTTCCGATGATGGTGTCGGGGTACAAAGCAGTCGGGTGATGAAAGAGGCGATGCAAGCAGCTGCTCGTTTAAACTTGCCAGTGGTGGCCCATTGCGAAGATGATACCCTTGCAGCCGAGGGTTGCGTCCATGAAGGAGCATTTGCTGCGAAATACGGATTAAAGGGCATTCCGAGTGAAGCAGAGGCGGTTCATGTAGGGCGAGATATTTTGTTAGCTGAGGCGACGGGGGTCCATTACCATGTATGTCATATTAGCGCAGAAAGCTCCGTCCGTTTGGTCCGAGATGCCAAGGCGCGTGGACTTCGAGTTACAGCGGAAGTGACGCCTCACCATTTATTGCTCTGTGAGGAAGATCTCCCTGGACCTGATCCGAATTTTAAGATGAACCCTCCCCTTCGCTCCAAAGCGGATCAAGCAGCGCTTTTGGAGGGGTTATTGGACGGGACAATTGATATGATTGCAACGGACCACGCTCCCCATACCGAAGCGGAAAAAGCTCAGGATATTACCCAAGCACCCTTTGGGATTGTGGGGCTGGAGACTGCTTTTCCACTCTTGTATACGCACTTGGTGTTAACAGGAAAACTGGATCTTCTAGAACTGATTGATAAAATGACTCGTCGGCCTGCCGCGTTGTTCTCCCTACCTACTGGGGAGTTGAAGTTAGGCGGGATTGCTGATTTAACCGTGATTGACTTACAAGAGGAGCGGAGAATTGATCCGGCCACCTTTTATTCCAAAGGACGTAATACCCCCTTCGCCGGTTGGAAAGTAAAAGGTTGGCCAGTGCTAACGATGGTTGAAGGTAAGGTTGTATGGGCTGAAGATCATCTTTGGTCGAATAAGGAGGAACGCTAACAATGCCGAAGGATGTGTCGCTTAAAAAGGTATTGGTGATCGGGTCAGGTCCGATCGTTATTGGTCAGGCGGCGGAGTTTGATTATGCTGGAACCCAAGCTTGCCACGCGCTACGTGAAGAGGGCGTGGAAGTGGTGTTGATCAATAGCAACCCAGCGACCATCATGACAGATCCCCATGTTGCGGATCAAGTATATATTGAGCCTCTTACTGTTGAGTTTGTTACCCAAGTAATTCGAAAAGAGCGTCCAGATGGTTTATTGCCTACCTTGGGAGGACAAACAGGGTTAAACCTCGCTGTAGAGCTGGCACAACAAGGGATATTGGCTCGAGAAAAAGTCCGGCTATTAGGTACTGATTTAAAGGCGATTCAGCAAGCAGAGGACCGGGAGCAGTTTCGTAGACTGATGCGCGAGATTAATGAACCAACACCGGAAAGTGTGATCGCTCATACGCTGGAGGAAGCACTCCGCTTTGCAGAAAAGATCGGCTATCCATTAATTGTTCGCCCAGCTTATACCCTTGGGGGAACCGGTGGGGGAATCGCCAATAATGAAGGGGAACTGCGTGAAATCGTGGAGAATGGCTTACGCTACAGTCCCATTGGCCAATGTTTGATTGAACAGAGCATCGCAGGCTGGAAGGAGATCGAATTGGAAGTGGTTCGGGATGGAGCCGGTCAGGCAATTGTTGTCTGTGCCATGGAAAATCTAGATCCTGTGGGTGTTCATACAGGAGATAGCATTGTATTTGCACCCTGTCAAACATTGAAAGAGCATCAGAGTCAAATGCTTCGCGACTCTGCCTTGCGAATTGTACAAGCCCTCAATCTACGGGGTGGATGCAATGTGCAGTATGCTTTAGATCCAACATCCAACAAATATTATGTGATTGAAGTAAATCCAAGAGTAAGCCGTTCCAGTGCTTTGGCCTCTAAGGCCACAGGATATCCCATTGCCAAAGTAGCAGCAAAAGTGGCACTGGGATTTCGGCTTGATGAACTGATCCATCCTGAATCAGGAGAAGCTTATGCTTCGGTTGAACCACAGATGAACCATATTGTCTGTAAGATTCCCCGTTGGCCCTTTGATAAATTTACCTTGGCCAATCGTCGCTTAGGTACACAAATGAAGGCGACAGGTGAAGTGATGGCGATTGGTTCTACCGTGGAAGAATCACTGTTAAAGGCAGTTCGTTCTCTGGAGTTGGATGTAAATGGCTTCCTGCATCCTACAGCCTCTTCCCTATCGGAGCAAGAGCTTAAAAAGCGGCTCCAGCACCCCGATGATGAGCGACTCTTTTTATTGGCAGAAGGATTTCGTCGGGGGATGACAATCGAAGAATTACACGACCTTACTCGGATCGATTCCTATTTTCTTGCTAAAATTGCCGGGATTGTTGCCATGGAACAAAGTTTAGCATCATCGAAGGGTTGGAATCGAGAACAATTGTTAACGGCCAAAAAGATGGGCTTTACGGACCGGACCATTGCCGATTTAGTGGGAGAAAAAGAAGTGACCATTCGAAAGGAACGGTTGAAGGCAGGTATTTTTCCTGTGTTTAAAAAGGTGGACACCCGTGTATTGAATAGAAATGTGGAAACACCTTGCTTTTATTCTACCTATGAAGGGCAAGGGGAACAGGTACTAGCTAGGGAAAAGCCTTGTGTCGTAGTACTCGGTTCTGGTCCGATTCAAATCGGGCAAGGGGTGGAATTTGACTACGCTACCGTACATGCGATTAAAGCCATCCAGGAGATGGGTCTGGAGGCAGTGATTATTAATAACAATCCAGAAACGGTTTCAACGGATTATCAATTTTCAGATCGACTCTATTTTGAACCCCTACATATAGAAGATGTGCTCCACATTATTGAACGGGAGAATCCGCTTGGTGTCATTGTACAATTTGGCGGGCAAACCTCTCTTAATTTGGCTCGTAGCTTGGCAGAGCATGGAGTGACTATTTTAGGAACCTCCTTAGAGGAGATTGACCGTGCGGAAAACCGTGAGAAATTTGAGCAGTTGCTGGAAGAGCTGAAAATTGAGCGACCTCCTGGGGTAACAGCAACCTCTGTTTCAGAGGCGATGAATAAAGCAGCGGCCCTCGGTTTCCCTGTCTTGGTCCGTCCTTCCTATGTATTGGGAGGTAGGGCGATGGAAATCGTTCACAACCAACAAGAGCTGCTTTCCTATATCGAGGCAGCGGTAGAGATTAATCCTGAGCAGCCAGTTTTAATTGACCGTTATCTAACGGGGAAGGAATTGGAGGTAGATGCCATATCCGATGGTAAGCAGGTGCTAATCGCTGGAATTATGGAGCATATTGAACGTTCTGGAGTTCATTCAGGGGATTCCATCGCAATCTATCCGGCACAATCGATTAGTGCAGCTCAGAAGGAGCGCATTGTGGAGATAACGACAAAGATCGCCTTGGCTCTTAAAACGAAGGGACTTATCAATATCCAGTTTGTTCTTACAGAGGATGAGCCGGTGGTCATCGAAGTAAACCCCCGGGCCTCACGCACATTACCTTTTTTAAGCAAAGTGACTCGATTGCCAATGGCTCAAGTGGGAACACGGATTATGATGGGACAAACATTAGAGGAATTAGGTTATTCAGGAGGACTCTGGGAAGAAAGTGATCAGGTTGCCGTCAAAGTTCCCGTTTTCTCCTTTGCTAAGTTGCGCCGTGTCGACATTATGTTGGGGCCAGAGATGAAATCAACCGGGGAGGTTATGGGGCGGGATCAAGAGGTTCGCCGAGCAATTTATAAGGGATTACTTGCGGCTGGAGTTTGTCTTCCTCGCTTTGGAACCGTGATTGTAACCCTAGGAGACAAGGAGAAACCCGAAGCAGTTGCTCTTTGTCAACGCTTTTATCAGTTGGGTTATCGCATTGTAGCAACCCGAGGAACAGCAGCAGTTCTTCGCGACGCCGGTTTGCCAGTGACGGAGGTGAATAAGCTGAGCGAAGGATCACCTCATATCCTTGATATGATTCGCAAAGGAGAAGCAGATCTGGTAGTGAACACATGGACACAGGGCAGAACACCGGCGCGGGATGGATTCCGCATCCGCAGAGAAGCTGTCGAGCATGGTGTGGCCTGCTTCACTACATTGGATACAGTGGAAGCCCTTCTATCTACGTTGGAGTCTACGTATTTAATCGCGGAACCCATCGATGTCCCTGTATATGGAAAAAAGAATGTGATTTAGTATTATAACATTCTACGAAAAAACTTTTTTACATGAGAGTTCCCTGAACCTATATGGGCTTTGCCTCTGTGTATCAATTTGAGTATGAGCTTTCTTAATGAAGGAGGACAAACAACTTATGGAAAAAGCATCCCCAAAGCAGCAACGTGTGATTGTTGCGCTTGATTTTCCGACGATCCAGACGGCAGAATCATTTTTATCACTTTGGGATATAGAGGAGAAGCTTTTTGTCAAAGTGGGGATGCAGCTTTTTTATACAGCGGGCCCCACTTGGGTGGCAAAATTGGTGGAGCAAGGCTATGCTGTTTTTCTCGATTTGAAGCTGCACGATATCCCAAATACCGTTGCCGGCGCAATTCGTTCCCTTGCTCATTTGGGAGTTAAGATGATTACCCTACATGCTGCTGGAGGACGAGCTATGATGGAAGCGGCAAAGGAAGCGGCAAGTCAGTCTGCGGGGCTTCGCCTGTTGGCAGTAACACAATTAACCAGTACGGACAAGTATATCTTAAACGAGGAGATTGGGATTCCGGGCACAGTGGAGGAGTCTGTGGGTCATTATGTAAAGCTTGCTCATACTGCGGGGATGGATGGGGTGATTTGCTCGGGGTGGGAAGCTCCCATAGTAAAAACCAAGGCCGGAAAAGATTTTCTTGTGGTTACCCCAGGGATTCGGCTTCCCCAATCCGCAATCCAGGACCAAAAGCGCGTGATGACACCAGATATGGCCATTCAAATGGGTGCCGATTATATTGTGGTTGGCCGCTCGATTACCCAAGCGGCGGATCCCTTAGAAGCTTATCAAAAAATTCAAGAGATGGTAAGGTGTGCAATCTGATCTCTATATTCTTCAAGGATTGTCATGTATATATTCTTTACAAATCAGTTGTAGCCCCTTTGTGCGGGATAAACATGAATGGGGGTACTTTGCTCCCAATGTAAGAAAAGGAGGGTTGGCGCTCACTTGGAGTAGAGCGCCTTGCAACATGAATCATGGTGAATGGACAATTGAGGAAGCACTAAAACGGAGAAATGTGATTACCCGTGGCCACTTTTTACTTTCATCGGGTCGCCACAGTGAAGAGTATATGCAGTGTGCCCGATTACTCCAATATCCAACAGAAGCCGAAAAGGTGGGACAGGCATTAGCAGCATTTTTTCAGGATCGAGAAATAGATGTGGTAGTGGGTCCTGCCTTGGGAGGAGTTATTATCGCTTATGAAGTGGCCCGGGCTTTAGGTGTTCCTTCTCTTTTTGCGGAACGAGAAGAAGGCCATATGCGCCTGCGGCGGGGATTCACCATTCAACCCAATGAGCGTGTTTTGGTAATTGAAGATGTAGTGACTACAGGAGGGTCAGTTCGGGAAGTGCTGGAGCTTTTAAAATCCTATGGTGGAGAGATTGTAGGGATTGGAGCCATTATTGATCGCAGTGGGGGGAAGGTTTCCTTTGATTATCCCTTTCATGCGCTTCTTTCCCATTCAATCACCAGCTATGAGCCGGAACATTGTCCCCTGTGTCAAGCGAATATTCCCGTAGTAAAGCCGGGGAGCCGGAGTTAAGGTTAAAACCAGGTATGTGAATAAAATAGGGTATGCTCAATGGATCAGCAAGCATACCCTGCCCTATACATAACCTGTTTGTCCCCAAAAAATCCTCCTTTGAGCAATATGAGGTATGGTTGCCTGTCCGTTGCAAATCAAACTCCATATTCATTGAATATCCGTATACGCCAATATCAAAGGAGGAATTATGTATATGGTAAAGCGCCTTACTCCTTTTGTAGATCATCTACCCATTCCCCCGGTCCTTAAACCGGTCACCTGACGTCGGAAATTTACTTTCTATATTGTTCGGATGTTGGAAACAATGAAAAAACTACATCGTGATCTTCCACCTACTCGGATGTGGGGGTATGAAGGAAGCGTCCCAGGTCCTACCTTTGAAGTTAAAAGAAATGAGCAGGTTCGGGTTTTATGGTTAAATCAATTACCGAAGAAGCATCTACTCCCTGTAGACAAAACGATCCATGGTGCGATGGGGACGCCAGAGGTAAGAACTGTGGTCCATCTCCATCATGGTGTTTCGACGCCTTCCAATGATGGGCACCCAGAAGCTTGGTTTACCCGAGGATTTAAGCAGACAGGCCCCTTCTTTAGCAAAAGAGTTTATCGTTATGATAATCAGCAACGGGCCTCGAATCTGTGGTATCACGACCATGCTCTAGGGATTACACGCCTTAACGTATATGCCGGACTGGCTGGAATGTATTTTTTGCGGGACCAAGAGGAGATATCGCTAAACTTGCCTCGAGGGAAATATGAGATCCCACTCGTTATTCAAGATAAGTCAGTTAATTCCGATGGATCTTTATTTTATCCCAAAGGACCACAACCTCCTTCACCCAATCTCCCCAAGCCTTCCATTGTACCTGAATTTTTTGGAGACAAAATTTTGGTTAATGGAAAAATTTGGCCACATTTTGAAGTAGAACCTCGAAAATACCGCTTTCGTATCTTAAATGCCTCCAATTCTCGCTTTTACACCTTAAGTCTTGACTCTGGGCAGCCTTTTATTCAAATCGGTACCGATGGTGGACTGCTTCGTTCCCCAGTGCTTATCAAAAAATTAACCCTAGGGCCGGCTGAACGGGCCGATGTCGTTCTTAACTTTTCTAAGTACCGTGGAGAAAAGATCACACTGATCAACAGTGCACCTGCTCCGTATCCCAATGGGGATCCAGTAGATCCACGAACAACAGGACTCGTTATGCAATTTCGGGTAACCCGTCCCCTCCAAGGTAGAGATACAAGTACAGTTCCCCCAAGATTGAGTAACCCTCCTCTCTTTCCCTTAAATAAAGTACGCAAGGTTCGTAATCTCGCTTTGGTCGAACGTACTGATCGTTTCGGCAGACTACTGTTATTATTGGATGATAAAAGATGGTCTGCTCCTGTTAGTGAGAAACCACTTCTTGGAAGTTATGAACTTTGGCAACTGATTAATACCACACCAGATAACCATCCTATCCATCTGCACCTTGTCGACTTCCGCATTTTAAATCGGCAACGCTTTGATGTAAACCACTATAACCGAACCGGTAAGCTTCGCTTTACCTCTCCACCCCTTCCTCCTGCGCCTGATGAGCAGGGGCTAAAGGATACTGTTCGGGCCAATCCAGGAGCAGTGACACGGATTATCCCCCGTTTTGTCCCCTATACTGGAGAGTATGTGTGGCATTGTCACATCCTTGAGCATGAGGATCATGAAATGATGCGCCCCTTTATTGTTGTAGGGAAGAAGCGTGACTCCAAGTAGTTATGACCAATAATTATTTATTCGGGTGAGTGGGCAGTGTTTTACAACCTTGCCCACTTCTCGGTCTTTTTCTCCATCTACCTGTAAATGATTTGAAAGTAGAATAGTTATTTGAATTCAAGTATACTTAATAAGACTTTGTAAACCGATACAAATGAATTGGAGGAAAAAAGCGTGACTTTACCTAACTGCCCAAAATGTAACTCAGCGTATACATATGAGGATCGGGATTTTCTTGTCTGTCCGGAATGTGCTTATGAGTGGAGAGCTGATGAAGAGGCGGAGTAGGAAAGTGAAAATGTAAAGATCGTGAGGGATGCGAACGGAAATATCTTACAAGATGGAGATACCGTAACCGTAATCAAAGATTTAAAGGTAAAGGGAAGCTCTTCGGTGATTAAGATGGGGACCAAGGTGAAGGGAATTCGCCTGATCGAGGGTGATCATAATATTGATTGCAGAATTCCTGGCTTTGGCAATATGCAATTGAAATCAGAATTTGTAAAAAAAGGATAGAATCACTCTACTCATTTACCTTTCTGAGGGTTGTAAAAGCCAAACTAAGGGTAAAGTTATACTACTTTGTCGCATAAATGATTGCACCGAGGGGATAAAACTCCTCCTTCTACAAGGACGCCTAAGTATAAATCGGAAAATCGGGCCAGCAATTGATGCTAAAAAGTGTGATAAAGTGTGTTCAGGTTAAGCATGAGGTTAAAAAAGCCGTCAACAGTATGGAGGAGAGGTCATGGTGCGAAAAAGATTACGTCAATATGGAATTACTGTAGGAAATTTACCAACAGGAAGGGAAAATGGGATTACCGATGTGACAGGTGTTCGCGTAGGCCATGTTACTTTGCGGGATGAACAAGGGGTTTGTACGGGGGTAACAGCATTGATTCCCCATTCCGGCAATCTTTTTTATGAAAAGGTGCCTGCAGCGGTTCATATCATTAATGGTTTTGGTAAAACAACGGGATTGGTGCAGGTAGAAGAATTGGGTACGATTGAATCACCGATTTTATTGACCAACACCTTTTCTGTACCTGCAGTAACGGAAGGAGCATTGCGTTATCTGTTAAAACAAGATCCACGCATCGGAGAAGAAGCGGGATCGATCAATGTAGTGGTGGGGGAATGCAATGACAGTTACCTGAATGATATGAGGGGGCTTCATATTCGGCCGCACCATGCAGAAGAGGCCATACAGCAAGCGGATTCTGGTAAGGTTGCTGAAGGAAATGTGGGTGCGGGAACAGGAATGGTTTGCTTTGGTTGGAAAGGGGGAATTGGCACTTCTTCCCGATTGATCAAAGTGGGAAAGGAATCATTTCATATTGGTGTTTTAGTACTGGCCAACTTTGGGAAACGGGAGGATTTTCACTTTCTTGGGGTCCCTATGGGAAGAAAATTGGAAAGCTCCTCAATCAGGGAGCCTGATGGCTCCATAATGATTATTGTGGGGACCGATCTGCCCTTGGATGCTCAGCAATTACGACGTCTAGCACGTCGCGCTGTTTTTGGACTGGCCCGGACTGGTTCTTTTGCCCATCATGGGAGTGGAGATGTGGTCATCGCCTTTTCCAATGGCAATCGGATTCTTGTAAATTCCGCTGAAGCTACTTTTCATTCCATTCGCCGTTTACCTGATGATGGGGATCTCCTCTCAAAATGCTTCCAAGCAGTAGCCGATGCCACAGAGGAATCGATCTACAACGCTTTATTTACTGCGGAAAGCGTAATCGGCAAAGAAGGACGAAAAATCGAGGCCTTGCCAGTAGAGCGGGTAATAAAAGAATGGGAGAGGAATCGGCTTTTATAGGGCGGGTATAATATGATAAAAGAACCATGTTTTTTGAAAAAGAACCTCCCACTTCTAAACGAAGAGAAGTGGGAGAATTTAATTAAAGGTCCTTCTTTTTAAAGCTTCTTTTCTCACCTGTTTGATCATCTTCAATATAGGTGAGCTCACCGCTTTGTTCATAGGAAAATTGGATGCTTTGAAAAATGTCCTTTTCATTCTCTGTTTCTTTTTTCTTTTCTTCTCTGCTCATCGTCCGACTCCTTTATGGGGAAGTTAATGTTACCTGTATATAGATGTTTGTGATTTGGCTTCGTTTTATACAGGGATTAATCTACTTCCCGTAACACTTTCACTTTCCAGAGTACCAACAGCGTAAACAGAAGGAGAATGCTGCCGCAGACAGTCAGAATCCCAACCAAGGGTACCCCTACAGATAGAAGGGTGGCAATAATGCCGAAGGAGAGAGGGGTAAGACCCATTGAGGCGATAGACAGCATGGCCATTACCCGTCCGATCTTACTGGGATCTGTCTGTTCCTGCATAAGGCTAATAACAGGAATATTGATGAGTGACAGAAAGGTCCCCATGATCCCTAACAGAAGTACACCTTGCCATAAGAGAGTAATTTGGGCAAGGAGAATCATAAGTAGACCGGGAACGAGCAGAAAAAGCAGGGCCAATAATCCCCGTTTTTTGCGTATGTTAAGTGCTCCAACCACAATACCACCGATTAAACTCCCGCCCGCAAAAGCACTCTCCATAAAGCTGAGATCCATAGCATCCCCTCGTAAAAGTTCATCCACGATAAGAGGGATACCGATCATTAATGCGCCGGAAAAGAAAAAGTTGACAGCAGCCGATACTGCCATCAAGGCGATCAAAAAGGTAGAGGTTTTTACATAGCGAAACCCTTCGATAAATTCATCCCAGGCAGAGTATTCTTTTTCCTGATTGAAAGAGGGAGAATCTTTAATTTGAAAGACGAGTAGACCGGCGATAAGTAAAAGCACACTAACAATGCTAAAAGCTCCTGCAAATGACCACCAGGTGATGGCTACGCCTGCGATTACTGGCCCGATCACCATGGAGATATAGGCGGTGGTAGACAGTAACGAGTTGGCCCGCGTAAGCTGCTCCTTCTCTACAATTGAAGGGAGTAACGCATCCCGTGCGGGCCAGAAAAAGGCGTCCAAGGTACCAAATAAAAAGGCGAATATTGTGAGCACCCAGAAGGAGAGCCCTTCAAAGAGGAGTAAGAGCACCATCCCGGCAACCAATATGGCTCGGGAAAAGTCTGAAAGGAAAAGAATCGTAGATCGACTAAACCGGTCGGCGATCACTCCGCTGATGGACATGAAAAGAATCCGTGGGATTGTTGTAGCAACCATTACCCAGCCTAAGGATTCACTCATACCAAGTGCCTTTACGACATACCATTCTTCGGCAACTAAATAAAGGGATAATGTGATACTGGAAAAGATACTGGCAATCCATAGATAAAGAAATTTTTTGTTTTTGAGTAAGGATGCGGACTCTTTTTTATCTAGAGATGTGATTTCTTCTTGAGCCAATTCAGTTCCCATGCTATTCGCTCCTCTGATGCAAAATTAAGGGTTGTTGTCAGTAAGGATAACCCTTCCCATTGAAAAGGAGGAGAGGCTAGGGATGGAATTTCGATCCGTCTAAGGATGGAGTTTTTGATGCTCCTACCCTTTACGATTTCTCATAATTTGATGAACCTGTTCCTCATCAGGGGTAACATAGATGGTTTGCTGGTATTTATAAATCACAAAGCCTGGGCGGGATCCTGAGGGTTTATGTACATGTTTTACTAGCGTATAATCCACAGGAACTTTACTTGAGTGGCGCGCCTTGCTGTGATATGCGGCAAGCATGGCTGCTTCGTGAAGTGTGGCCGTACCAAATGATTTTGCCCGAATTACAACATGGGAACCAGGGATATCTTTGGTATGCAGCCAGGTATCTGAGGGCGAAGCAATTTGATGGGTAAGGCGATCATTTTGCTTGTTATTTTTTCCGACAAGAATCTGGATTCCCTCAGATGAGAAAAAGGTTGCTGGTTCTGGGAGTTCTTTTTTACGCCGCTTTTTTCTGTTGGAAGAAGGACGGAGCCAGCCTTCTTCTTCCAATTCTTCTCGGATCTGATCCACATCACGATAGGTAGCTGTTTCCAGTTGAACCAGTACCGACTCCAAATATTGATTGTCTGATTCTGCCTGGGAAATCTGCTCGTTATTCCATTTGCTCACAGATTTTGCTTTATTGTAGCGTTTAAAATAACGTTGTGCATTTTCCGATGGGCTCAGTGCGGGATCAAGGGGGATGGTGATTTCTGGTGCATCTGGTTCATAATAGTTTTGCGCAACTAAAGTTTGATCCCCACGCTGAATGTGGTCCATGTATGCCGTTATCAGCTCGCCATAGATCCGGTAAATATGGGCGTTTTCAGCTTCTTTAATTTCAGATTGCAATTTTTTTATTTTCTTCTTATTCTTTTCAATTTCGTTTTTGAGACGTCGGATCAAGCTATCTGTCTGTTGACGCGTACGATCACGCTCTGCTTTATCGCGGTAGAAGGCGTCTAAACAGGTACTCATAGTTGCATAAGAGGTTCTGTTCTTTAGATGAGTAAGGGAAATCGCTGCGAAGACTGTCTTTTTCCCTTGAGCGATCGTAGGCTCATACTGATGGTTGGAAACTTTCGACATAATAGCTGAAAATACTTCCCAGAGCTGTTGTCGGTCGCCGAGTCCTGCGCGGAAGATGATCTCCTGAGCGGTTGGGGGACCGATGCCGGAAAATCTTTGAATCAATTGTTGATCCAGTTTTCCTTGATTAAAGTCCAAAGAACTGATAAAGCCATGATAATCGGCTGTTAATGGATTTTTTTTCTTCTGCTCAGGAGGTGGCTGATAGATTGCCCCAGGAGCGACGACTCGATGTCGACTAATAGCTGGAGTCACTCGGCGAATCCCATCCATGATTTTTCCTGTAGTAGGATCCATCAAAATGATGTTGCTGTGTCGTCCCATGATCTCCACGATGATGCGACAAGTTGTTTCATCTCCTAGTTCATTACGGCCGCGAAGATCAAGATGAACAATTCGTTCCAATCCAACTTGAGAAATTTTTTCTACAATCGCTCCTTCTACATGCTTGCGCAGCAACATACAAAACATCGGAGGTTCTGGTGGGTTTTCTATAGGTACTTCGCTTAAGTGCATCCGAGAATAAGTTGGATGGGCGGAGAGTAAAAGACGTGAATTTTGTCCTTTGCTTCGAACATGAAGTAAGAGATCCGTAGCACTTGGTTGGTAAATCTTTGTAATGCGGCCGCCAACAAGGGATTGAAGTTCATGGGTGACGGCCCGTGTGACCAGTCCATCAAATGACACGCCGGTTCCTCCTTCTAAAATACTGTTCCTAAGTATAGCATGTGCATGAAAAAGTGTATAGAATCCAGGGGAGAATAGATCCTATATCATTAGACCTGTATTTGCTTTATCGATCATTCAATCCGAAAATAATCATGTTTTACGCTAAACTATTCCATCATTGATCATATAATATTTTGTGGGTTGTAACTGTAAGATGATGAGTAAAGTACTACTGCAAGGAGCTTTTTAAGAGAAGAGGAAGGACCAATATCCATGATTTGATAGTTTCCGTCAATGTTGAGATATGGTAGCATCTTTAAAAGCGAGGTGAACAAATTGTGAACAAACAAACTTATTCTTCACTGGATTATATAAAGTTTATTCTCCCTTCATTGGTGGGGATTGTTCTCTTTATGATCCCGGTTCCCTTGGAGGAAGGATATACTATTCCAGTGGCTTGGTTAGCAAGTTGGTTACAGGAACTGTTGGCTGATGTGATCCCCTATTTAACCTTACTCCTTATTGCTGTGGCGGCAGTAGGATCCTTGGTAGTTAAGATCACTAAGCCGAATGCCATCATGAATAATACTTTCTGGAAAGCGTTATTTGATGTAAATCTCTTTTGGCTAATTGTTCGATTAATTGCTTTGGTGTACGTTGTTTTAGTCATTTTCAAGATTGGACCTGAAGCGATCTGGTCGGAAAATACAGGGGGACTATTGGTCTATGATCTTCTAGCGGTTCTATTTACGGTCTTTTTATTTGCTGGTTTCTTCCTTCCTTTGCTGATGGATTTTGGTTTATTGGAGTTTTTTGGGACATTACTGACTCGTTTCATGCGACCTGTCTTTAAGTTGCCAGGCCGATCATCCATCGACTGTCTTGCATCTTGGGTTGGCGATGGTACGATCGGGGTATTGCTTACAAACAAGCAGTATGAAGATGGCTTTTATACCCAGCGGGAAGCCGCAATTATTGGTACGACTTTCTCTGTGGTTTCCATTACCTTCTCCATCGTAGTTTTAAAACAAGTAGGGTTGGAGCATATGTTCTTTTCCTACTATGCGACGATTGTGCTTGCCGGTTTGGTCGCCGCCATCGTAATGCCTCGAATTCCTCCTCTATCCCGTAAGGCTAATGTGTATGTGGATGGTTCTTCTACCCAAATTGATGAGTCGATTCCAGCAGAATACTCCGCCGTAGAATGGGGCGCTCGGCTGGCTGCCGCACGTGCTAAGGGTCAAAAGGTTGGTAAAATTTTAAAGGGTGGCTATCAAAACGTCCTTGATATGTGGGTTGGTGTTGTTCCAGTAATAATGTCTTTTGGAACCACAGCCCTGATCCTTGCAGAATATACCCCCCTATTTAAATGGATCGGTTCTCCCTTTGTTCCCTTGCTTACTTTGCTTCAAGTTCCAGAAGCAGGGGAAGCTGCGCAAACGATGGTGATTGGGTTTGCCGATATGTTTTTACCTGCTGTAATCGGAAGTGGAATTGAGAGCGAAATGACCCGGTTTATTATTGCTTGTGTATCTGTGACACAGCTCATCTATATGTCAGAAGTGGGTGGGCTCTTGCTCGGTTCCAAGATCCCAGTGGATTTCAAAGACTTGGTTGTTATCTTCCTGCTTAGAACCTTGATTACACTGCCGATCATTGTTCTTGTTGCACATTTTCTTTTTTAAGGGATGAGTGTAGCCGGGGTAATACCCGGCTGCATTTAAATGACCGAATATTCCGGAATTATAGTGGAAGTTTCGGTTTTCTCCTCCGAATAAGCATCTTTTAAGGCCTGTCTGAATAATCTTCTAAAGATGCTATGGGACAAAGGAGGAGGGAATGTGGCAGAAGAAAATCGCTGGGTAGATTGGGAGGGAGATGAAGTTGCCAAGTACTTTGACGTGGATCCAGCCCGTGGACTTTCTTCTGAGGAAGCAAAACAGCGGCTAGAACAGGTCGGTGCGAATCAGCTAAGTGAAGGCAAACAAGTCTCTTCAATCTCCCTGTTTATTCAGCAATTTCGTGACTTTATGGTCTTGGTCCTGTTGGCAGCGACCCTTATTTCGGGGCTTCTCGGTGAGTATACGGATGCGATTGCGATTATAATCATTGTAATTTTGAATGCAATTCTTGGCTTTGTGCAAGAATTTCGCGCAGAAAAATCGCTCAGTGCCCTAAAAAAATTGTCCGCCCCTGTAGCCCGTGTACTTCGGGATAATGTTTGGTCTCGTATACCGGCAGCTAATTTGGTACCAGGAGATATTGTTTCCTTAAACAGTGGTGATCGAGTCCCGGCAGATCTTCGCTTGCTGCAGACTGAGAATTTATATATTGAGGAATCGGCACTTACCGGGGAATCAGTGCCTACCAATAAAAAATCCCATCGTCTTGCTAAGGGAGATCTCCCTCTTGGAGATCGTAAAAACATGAGCTATATGGGAACGATGGTTGTTCGAGGGTCGGGGATTGGGATTGTGGTAAACACTGGAATGGATACAGAGATGGGACGGATTGCACATCTGATCCAATCGACGGAAAAGATCGAAACCCCGTTGCAACGCCGTTTGGATCAATTAGGAAAAATCTTGATTATAGTAGCCCTGATTTTGACTGGAGTAGTGGTTGCTACAGGCATTATTCATGGTCATGACGCATATAAAATGTTTTTGGCTGGGGTTAGTCTGGCTGTCGCAGCGATTCCAGAAGGTTTGCCAGCGATCGTAACCATTGCCTTGGCCCTGGGAGTACAGCGGATGATTCGACGGCGAGCGATTGTAAGAAAGCTGCCGTCGGTGGAGTCTTTGGGTTGTGCCTCCGTTATCTGTTCTGATAAGACAGGAACCTTAACTCAAAATAAGATGACTGTGACACGAGTTTGGGTGGAGGGAAGGTTAATAGAAGTATCGGGGAGCGGCTATCATCCAGAGGGAGAATTTCGTTGGAATGGACGTTCCCTTTCACCTAGCAACGATCTACCTTTGCAACGGTTACTGGAAGTGGCTGTTCTTTGTAACAATGCGTTATTGATTCAAGATGTGGAGAAAACAAGTCTGCTTCGCCGCAAGCGAGAGGTATGGCGAATCGATGGAGATCCAACGGAAGGTGCACTTGTCGTAGCGGGTGCCAAAGCGGGTATGACAAAGAAACGGATGGAAAAAGAGTGGAGACGAATCCGAGAAAACCCCTTCGACTCTGAACGGAAAATGATGTCCGTTTTGGTCCAAAATCGACAAGGGAAGCGATTTCTTTTTGCCAAAGGAGCTCCCGACGTTTTGTTGAAAAAGTGTACGCATATTTTATATAAAGGGCGAATAATGGCATTAAATGAGACGTTGCGAGCAGAAGTGCTTCGGAATAACGAACAATTGGCTGCGCTTGCACTCCGTAATCTGGGCTTTGCTTACCGTGAGGTGAGACAAGTAGAGCGCTCCCAAGAGGGAGAAGCAATCGAGCATAGCCTAGTTTTTGTTGGACTAGCTGGGATGATCGATCCACCGCGGGAAGAGGTACGGGATGCGATTCATACTTGTCGCCGGGCAGGTATTAAGACAGTAATGATCACCGGAGATCATCAAACAACAGCGGTGGCGATTGCTAAGCAATTGGGTATTCTTCGCTCAGAAGGATTAACGGTAAATGGGAGCGAACTTACCCGTATGAGCGATGCTCAATTTCAACAGAAAGTGAATGAGATTGACGTATATGCACGGGTGTCTCCGGAACATAAATTGCGGATTGTAAAGACATTGCAACAGCAGGGACATATCGTGGCCATGACAGGGGATGGAGTAAATGATGCTCCTGCAATAAAAGCAGCTGACATTGGAATTGCTATGGGACAGACTGGGACTGATGTTTCCAAGGAAGCATCCTCTCTTGTTCTTGCAGATGATAACTTTGCAACGATCGTTTCCGCCATCGAAGAAGGACGCAATATTTATGAAAACATACGTAAGTTTATCAGTTATTTACTGGCTAGTAACGTCGGAGAAATTTTAGTGATGTTTTTGGCGATGTTAGCAGGTCTTCCTCTTCCCCTTGTTCCAATTCAAATTTTGTGGGTCAACTTAGTGACCGATGGCCTACCTGCGATGGCATTGGGGGTTGATCCTGTGCAAGGGGATACTATGAGCCGGCCACCACGCAATAGCCGCGAAAGCATCTTTGCTCGAGGGGTGGGGTGGAAGATTATCTCCAGAGGAATTTTGATTGGCCTCTTTACATTGGGCGCTTTTTGGATTACTTATATGGAAACACCTGGCGATTTAGTGCGTGCGCAAACCGTAGCTTTCGCTACGCTGGTGATTGCCCAGTTAATTTATGTCTTTGATTGTCGCAGTACACAGTCCATTTTCCACCGCAACCCATTTGATAATAAGCTTCTCATCTTGGCGGTTCTTTCCTCTCTATTACTGTTAATTGGGGTCATCTATTACGAGCCCTTACAGCCGATATTTAATACGGTATTTTTAGGTATGCGAGAGTGGATCTTAATATTTGTTGCTGCAGCATTTCCAACGCTGCTTGCAGGTCTGATGGATCGGATCTCTCCCTTTCGGCAAATACGTCACTCATCCACTTAGGGAAGAGGAGAAATAAAGGTGCGGTTTACGAAAATGCATGGATTGGGCAATGACTTTATCGTCATTGCTCGCGATCAACCTTTATCAAAGGAAGATTTTCTTTTAGCACCAACTTTATGTAACCGCCGTCTGGGGATTGGAGCAGACGGCGTGGTTTTTATTTTACCTTCTTCACAAGCAGATTTTTTAATGCGAATTATCAATGCTGATGGTAGCTATGCAGAACAGTGTGGCAATGCGCTACGTTGTGCAGCGAAATATTATTATGAAACTATTTCGGATGAAAAAGAGATACTGAAAATAGAGACAGAAGTAGGCTTACAACTTGCTTGGCTTACCGTCCAATCAGGGAAGGTTACCAATGTGCGTGTGGATATGGGTGCCCCGGTGATTCAAGAAAATTCTAAGATGAAGATTGAAGAGTTGGTGCAAATTGAAGGAGAATCCTTCTGGCTTACAAAAGTATCGATGGGAAATCCCCACGGCGTGGTTTTTGTAGAAGATGTGACCCATTTTCCTGTAGACAAGTGGGGTCCTAAATTAGAGACCCATACTCTTTTTCCCCAGAGGGCGAATATTGAATTTGTGAAGGTTCGATCCCCTCAAGAGCTTGAGGTACGGGTCTGGGAACGAGGAGTGGGTCGGACTTTAGCCTGTGGATCGGGAGCTTGTGCCTCTGTGGTAGCCGGAGTACTTACCGGTCGTACAGACCGGTCCGTAACGGTTCACTTGGAAGGGGGACAGTTAGAGGTCCAATGGCTGGAAAATGGACATGTGTATATGTCGGGACCAGCACAAAAGGTGTTTGATGGCTGGTGGGCAAAGAAAAGTGTTTAAAGGCTTCGAGAAAAGACTGCCAGATAAAGAGTGGCAGTCTTTTTTATTTACAATAAGAACTCGGAAAATCAATTGCGAAAAGTGTCACAATGTAACGATTTTGTCATCGAAATGTGATAATGTTCACAAAGAAAATGAACGATCAATGAACGGTGATTTATAGGCCTTTTAAGCCTGTTTCTAATGCCATATGATTAAATTAGAGAAAGAAATTACCCTGTTTTAAACATAAGATAGTGAAATTGTGAACAATAAGACCATTGAAGGAGGAAGCTCCATATGGCACAAGCAGAGGTTAACCGAAGGAGGACTCCGGAAAAAAAGAAGTCATCGGAAGGAAAATCGCTGAAAGGTACGCTCGCTTCCGTCATGATCATGGGAGTTCTTATCATTGTTTCTTGGCTTGGAGTCTGGGCGTTATACCTGTCGCGCTAGGGGAGGAGAGTGGAAGGAATGAAGATGCATCGATATGAAAAGATCTGGTTATTGTTTGGTACTGGGACACTACTTGTTTTCTTAATTATTGTAGGAATTAGTGCTTTCTACATGGGAAATCAGCCTCCCAGTTGTGCCGTTACCCTTGATCCGCAAAAGGTAGATGAAACACCACCCTTTGATCAACCGGGGCTTAAACAGATTGGCGAAGATGAGTATCAACTTACAATTGTCGCTTCTGCCTTCAATTATGACGTGGGTACTGAAGATAAAGTAGTTAAAATTCCCAAAGGTTCAACGGTTCATTTTAATGTGACAACGAAAGATGTTGTTCATGGATTTCAGTTGGTGGGTACCAATGTAAATATGATGTTGGAGCCTGGGTATATCAGCACTTACACCAATACCTTCAAAAAGCCAGGGAAATATACCCTGCTCTGCAATGAATATTGCGGCGTTGGTCACCATCTAATGGCCGCAACAATTGAGGTGACAGAGTGATGCAGAAATCTTTTGGAAGTATTCAACCTGCTGATGGAAAATTAACTATGGCGCATCTATTTGTCGCATTTGGAGCATTGTTTATCGGTGCCGCTGCTGGTCTGCTCCAAACCTTGGCTCGTACAGGAAAATTTACGTTACCAGCGGGGCTTGATTACTACCAGATTCTAACAGTTCATGGTGTGATCCTTGGTTTAGTTTTGACGACGTTTTTCATCATCGGTTTCCTCTTGGCATCACAAAGTAAAACGACGGGGGGCTATAGTCCTGGGGAACGAAAATGGGCTTGGCTTGGTTTTGGGCTGATGCTTACAGGTGTATTAATTACAACTACCTACATTCTTCTTCAGGAGGCTTCTGTATTATACACCTTCTATGCACCCTTAATGGCCCACCCTGGATTCTATCTCGGATTAACCCTAGTGATTATCGGAAGCTGGCTTGAAGCCTTTGTCATTTTTCATCGGCATAGAAAATGGAAAAAAGAGAATCCCGGTAAGCGAACCCCCCTATTAAGCTATATGAGTGTAATTACCATGATTCTATGGGTTGTGGCTACCATTGGAGTATCTGCAGCAGTGTTAATTCAGTTTCTTCCTTGGTCCCTCGGGTATAAAGAGACCATTGATGTCTTGGTCACCCGTGTTCTATTCTGGTACTTCGGTCACCCCTTAGTCTACTTCTGGTTACTACCTGCTTATATGATGTGGTATGCCATTATACCGAAGATCATCGGCGGGAAGATCTTCTCTGATTCTTTGGCACGGATGTCCTTTATCCTCTTGCTCTTATTCTCCTTTCCCGTTGGGTTTCACCACCAGTTGACAGAGCCGGGTATTGATCCTTTCTGGAAGTACCTACAAGTGGTACTCACCTTTATGGTCGTTGTTCCTTCGTTGATGACCGCTTTCTCCCTATTCGCCACTTTTGAGACACGGGGTAGGGAATTGGGTGCTACAGGACTTTTTGGCTGGGTCAAAAAGATGCCTTGGAAAGATGTTCGTTTCTTCGCTCCCTTTGTTGGGATGCTCATGCTGATTCCTGGAGGCATCGGCGGGATTATTAATGCCTCTAACCAAATGAACCAAGTAGTTCATAATACCATCTGGGTCACAGGACACTTCCACTTAGCTGTGGCTACCACCGTAATGCTTACATTTTTCGGAATTACGTACTGGTTAGTACCCTCAATTAGAGGGCGAAAACTGACGAAGACCATGAATAAACTAGGAATCTTGCAAACAATTTTCTGGTCTGTAGGGATGCTGATTATGACCGGTGCCATGCATTGGCAAGGTTTGCTCGGCGGACCACGTCGTTCTACGTTCTCTGAATATGCCGGTAATGCCGATACGGCCTCCTGGGGTGCCTATCATATTGCACAGGCGATTGGCGGCTCCATTCTGTTTGTTGCGATGGTGCTCATGCTCCTGATTTTCGTCAACCTGGCCTTTTTTGCACCGAAAGGGAAGGAAGAATTTCCAGTTGCAACCGCTGATGATAGGGGAATGGGCACACCCAAAGTATTTGAGAACTGGAAGCTATGGATTGGGCTCACTGCTGCCTTGATCTTGTTTGCCTATACAATTCCCTTTATCGATATTATTCAAAATGCGCCTCCAGGCTCTCCTGGATATCGACTTTGGTAAACAAAGGGGGATTTGTTTCCCCCTTTGAAAAGCTTGGATTGGAGGGAAGACGCGATGAAAAAATTATATATTACCTTTTCGGTATTGCTTGTATTGGGAATCGCTGCTGGTATCTTCTATTTAAAAGTGGTGCGACCAGGAAATGCTGAATTGCCACAAGATGTGGTGATGAAAACTGCCTTTGGTCAAGAGTATTCCTTTGCTGAATTGCCCAAAAAAGCACGTTTGATCGAGTTTATGTATACCGATTGTCCGGATGTATGTCCATTGACAACAGTGGAAATGTCAAAATTACGTCATTCTTTGGAGAAAGAAGGGGTGTTTGGCGACAAAGTTGAATTTATCACAGTAACAATTAATCCGAAACAGGATACAGAAGAGGTTTTACGGGATTATGCCAGTCGCTTTGAGGTAACCTCCGATGAGGAGGGATGGATCTTTTTAAGAGGATCGGAAGAGGATACGAAAAAATTGGCAGACTCCTTAGGATTCCTGTATCGTGACCCTGGAACCGGGGATATTATCCATTCAACCTATACCTATTTCTTAGATGAAAACAACAACCTCCTGGAACAATTTACAATGGGAAAAGGATTTGATCGGGATAAAGTATTTCGGCGCATTATGAGTACAATTGATTAAGGAGGATACTTCAACAATCGAGTGGATTTGGGAGGGCTAATTTGCGTTACATCCACAAAAGATATTTGGTTGTCTAGCTCTCCCTCTTAGGTTTTCCTATTTTTCCGGTGCACTGGCAAGTCTTATCACCGCTTTCTTTCTGACTCTTAGGAAAAATCCGTATAGTCGAAAACTAGATGGAGACCGATGGGGCTAAAATGCATCTCAAAGGAGTAAATGTGGTGCAAATCACTAAAAAAAGGACTGGATCACTGCCAGTCCTTTTTTGAATAAGACCTACTATTATCCTTCCAGTAACAGGTCTTCCGGATTTTCCACCAATCTTTTTACTGTGGCCAAAAAGCTAACTGCTTCTTTTCCGTCCACAATTCGGTGGTCATAGGAGAGAGCGATATACATCATGGGCCGTACCTCAATTTTATCATTTTCATCCACGACTACCGGGCGTCGCTGAATCGTATGCATTCCTAAGATCCCTACTTGTGGTGCATTTAAAATCGGAGTGGAAAAGAGGGAGCCAAAGACGCCACCATTGGTGATGGTAAAGGTTCCACCCTGCAGATCTTCCAGTGTTAACTTATTCTCTTTCGCTTTTTGGGCAAGTCTTGCGATCTCCCGTTCGATTTCTGCAAAGCTGAGTCGGTCTGCATTACGGACGACAGGAACCACCAGTCCTTCTTTTGCTGCCACCGCAATACCGATATCGTAGTATTTTTTGACCACCATTTCATTGCCTTGTATTTCGGCATTTAGTAAAGGAAACTGCTTTAAGGCACCCACCACCGCTTTGGTAAAGAAGGACATAAAGCCGAGGCGAACATCATGCTTCTCTTTAAAGTCTTCTTTACGGCGCTGACGGATATCGATCACAGCAGAGAGGTCCACTTCATTGAAGGTGGTTAACATCGCCGCATTGTGCTGGGCTTCTACGAGACGGGTGGCAATGGTTTGACGCCGTCTTGACATGGGGATCCGTTCCACGGGTCTGTCCTCCGCCGGTGTTGCAGCTACCGGTGATGGAGATGGAGTACTTGCCGGCTGCTGTGCGCCCTTACTTGCTGGCGAAGGCTTGACAACATCTTCTGGGCGGATTCTTCCCAAGGGATCCCGAGAAGATAAGGTGGATAAGTCGATTCCCATCTCTCTAGCTTTTTTTCGTGCTGCAGGAGAGGCCAAAGGAGTAGATGCCTTTCCTGCAGCTTGTTCTTTTACTTCTGGTTCAGCCTGTTCTTTCGCTGCTGGCTGAGGCGCTGATGCTTCTTGCTTTTCTGGGGTACTGGGAGTGGTTTCTGCTTCTGTTGAAAGTTGAGCGATGGCTTCACCCACCAGTACGGTATCCCCCACTTGCTTGAGGAGCTTCGTTAATACCCCTTCATGCTCCGCATGTATATCCATATTTACCTTATCCGTCTCAATTTCTGCGATTGCTTCGCCTTGCTCTACTTTGTCACCTTCATTTTTGTACCATTGGGAGATAGTACCTTCTGTAATTGACTCGGCAAGTTCTGGTACTTTAATCTCAATCATTCTACTTCTCCTCCACGTTGGTCATTAATGCCTCATTAATAATACGCTCTTGCTCTTTTTTGTGAACTTTAGGATCACCTGTTGCAGTACTGGACCGATTGGGTCGGCCAATGTAGTGAATGGGGAGATCCGCCACAACCTCACGGATATAAGGCTTAATAAAGAACCATGCCCCCATATTTTTAGGTTCTTCCTGTACCCAAAACACTTTTTTCAGATTGGGGTATCGATTCAGCTTTTCTTTTAGTTGTTCTTTTGGGAAGGGATATAGTTGTTCAATCCGCAAGATTTGCAGGTGACTCCAGTCTCTTTCTGTTTCTTCTTCCAAGCGAGTTGCTAGGTCCACCGCTATTTTTCCGGAACACAGGATGAGTTTTTCTACCTGTTCCGGTTTTTGGCCCAAACCTGGCTGTTCAAGGACAGGATGGAAGGTATCTGAACTAAGTGCCTCTGCAGGTGAGGCAACCCGTGGATTTCGCAGCAAACTTTTTGGGGTCATGATGATCAGAGGACGACCCTCGTCTAAATCTGTAATTAATGCCTGCCTTCTCAGAATATGGAAGTACTGAGCGGCACTTGTAAGATTGGCCACGGTCCAGTTGTTCTCTGCAGACATCTGTAGAAAACGTTCCAGTCGTGCACTGGAGTGTTCTGGTCCTTGCCCTTCATAACCATGTGGTAATAACATAATCAGGTCTGATTTTTGTCCCCATTTTGCCCTTCCAGCAGAGATAAATTGATCGATGATGGGCTGGGCAACGTTAACAAAATCTCCATACTGGGCTTCCCAAATGACAAGAGTATCGACGGGAACACTGTATCCATATTCAAAGCCGAGAACAGAGGCCTCGGACAAGGGACTGTTATAGATGGCAAAGGATGCTTTT
The DNA here is from genome assembly GCA_937975135.1 of uncultured Thermoactinomycetaceae bacterium. GTDB lineage: Bacteria > Bacillota > Bacilli > Thermoactinomycetales > CALJVA01 > CALJVA01. The sequence goes on from CALJVA010000022.1 coordinate 60,675, forward strand.
GCTTGTGGGATATGGTGTAACGGAACAAAGGTTTCCCCTGTTTCATAATCATGTAGTACCAAGTGTCTTTGAGCAAAAGTGCCCCGCTCAGAATCTTGTCCAGTCATGCGAATTGCTTTGCCATCAGCTAAAATCGTGGCAAATGCAAGGGTTTCTGCTAAAGCCCATTCCACCTTACCACCGTCTTCAAATGCTGCTTCGCGACGTTTTAATATGCGAGATAACTTGGGATAAACATTAAATCCTTCCGGCCATGAGAGGAGGCTTTGGTTGATTTCTCGAAGAGTTTCTCGAGGTACTGCTGTTTTCATCGGTGGAAAGTCTTGGGCGATTGGAGCCGGCACTTCTTCCTCTTTTACCTCGATTTCTTTGCGTACTCCTTCATAAATGGTGCGTAGCTTTTCTCTAAACTCTTTTTCTCTTGTCTTGATCTCTTCCTCACTGACAAGTCTTTCTTTTTTCAGCTGATTTGCGTATTGGACTGCAACACTTGGATGTTGATTGATGAGTTTGTAGAGTTGCGGTTGTGTTGCTGCGGGATCATCCATTTCATTATGACCGTAGCGACGATAGCCTATGAGATCAATGAGAATATCTTTATTGAAGCGCATCCGGTACTCATATGCTAATCGAACGGCAAATAAGCATGCTTCAGGATCATCAGCATTTACATGGATAATGGGTATCTCATACCCTTTTGCTGGATCACTTGCATACTCTGTCGAGCGGGCATCAGTATGATCTGTTGTAAAGCCAAGGAGGTTATTGGCAATAATATGGATAGTTCCCCCGGTTTGGTAACCGCGTAATCGACTTAAGTTGAACGTCTCTGCCACAATTCCTTCTCCCGGGAAAGCAGCATCTCCGTGAATAATGATGCTAAAAGCAGATTGGACATCCTGTTGTGGATAGCCAGGCTGACTACGGTCTTCCTGGGCAGCACGAGTATAACCTTGTACGACAGGACCTACATATTCGAGATGGCTCGGGTTATTTGCCAAGGTAACAGTTGTCCGCAATTTTCCTTGGTCTACGACATCTCGGTCAGCTCCCAAGTGATATTTAACATCTCCTGACCAGCCATAGTTAATTCCTCTTGATCCTTCTGATGGAACCAAGTCTTTATTGGGAGCATGATGGAATTCCGAAAAAATAAGTTCATAAGGCTTTCCTAGAACATGAGCCAAAACGTTGAGACGGCCTCGGTGAGCCATACCGATTTCAATATGGCGAACCTCATCATTAGCACCTAAAAGTACCAGTTCATCCAGCATTGGGACCATGATATCGATCCCTTCAATGCCAAATCGCTTCTGTCCTGCAAAGGTTTGTTGGAGAAATGCTTCAAAGCCCTCAACTTGGATGAGGCGGAACAGAAGTGCTGTTTTTTCTTTTGCTGATAGTGTAAAGTCCCTGTGGCGATTTTCTACTTTTTCTTGAAGCCATAAACGCTCTTGTTCATTGTGTACGTGTCCAAATTCAAAAGCCAGAGATGAAGTATAGGCTTGTTTGAGATGTTGGATTGCATCCCAGGCATTGCTCACATCTTGAGGTGCATTTTCCCAGACGAGGGTAGCAGGTATTTGTTGTAGATCTTCTGGCGTTAACCCATAGGTATTGGAATCTAAGAAAGAAGTATCCTGTTGTAGATTTCGTCCTAAAGGATAGATGTCCGCTGCTAGATGGCCATATAAGCGGATGTTTTCTACATATTTTAAAGCGGCAGCCACTTTCTTACCTTCTAGAGAGACACCTTCGATTATCTCTTTTTGGGGTGCAGCCATTGGTTGATTCATTGGCGGTGCTCCCATAGTTTCAAACCACTGTCTGACCGTTGGGTCAACAGAGTTGGGATCATTTTTGTATTGTTCATATAGCTCTTGAACGTACCCTAGATTAGGACCGTAAAAATTTTTCCATGTATTTGAGTCTGTGAACAGTTTTCTTTTCATGTTGTTAAAACCCCCACAGAGTGATCATCTCAATCTTAGATGGAAATGAGGACAAAGGCAAGGTGTTTACCTGTTATATTTCCCATATTGCCGTAACATAAGCTGTTATTACTAAAAAATTGTATTCACTGGAAATGTAATTAGGAAGAAGAGTTGCTATTGTAAATAGAAAATTTTTTTGATGGTATGAAAAGTTTCCGTCCAATAGAAATTTTTATCATTTTTCAATCGAAACAATCAATTATCTAAAGTGCTATCAACCAAAACGAAATTGTAGCTTGAGTTTGATAAGGGTCTCTATTCATAAAATCCTAGACCATCAGACTAAATGGAATTGGACCTAAACATTGAGGATAAAGAAAATGGGAATTTCCATAGGCTCTAGGGTTGAATTTGCTACAATGAAAAATAGTAACAAACAGAGAATAGGAGGTGCACAGCATCACCATCAGATCCTGGGAGTGGGAGATGAAGATTAAGAATGAAGAGAGGAAAGTTCCTTTGGCAAGATGGTTTAGGGGCACTGCAGTGGTTTGTTTTTTTATTAGCAAACGCCATGGCATTGCCTATTGTGATTGGGGAAATATTCCAATTACAGACGACGGATGTAGCAGGGTTGATGCAGCGCACCTTTTTTGTAGTAGGAATTACTTCGTTTCTACAGGGTTGGATTGGTCACCGGTTGCCAATTGCTGACGGCCCAGCGGGAATTTGGCTGGGTGTTTTTGTAATCATGGGCGAAATGGCCGTACGGCAAGGAAGTGACTTAACGCTTACTTTACAATCGTTGCAAGGTGGAATGCTCGTAACAGCTGGTATTCTAATTTTTTTAGGGGTGTTGGGCTGGATTCAGAAGTTTCTTCGCTTTTTCACCCCCTTGGTAACAGGAACCTATCTTTTGTTACTAGCGATTCAGTTGAGTGGTGTTTTTTTAAAGGGAATGCTCGGAATAGAAGGAGAATCCCTTTCAATTCATCCAGGTGCAGCACTGGTAGGGCTGGGTGTCTTTTTACTTGTACTCGGTGTTTCTGCTTGGGGTCGGGGCTGGATAAAAAGCTATGCCGTTTTAATCGGTCTGGTGTTGGGTTGGATCTTGTATGAAGGATTTGGATTGAGAGAGACAGCAGCCATATCGCAAAGTGGATCGTTCCTACCTGAAGTATTTGCTTGGGGGATGCCCCAATGGGACTTGGGTATGGCTCTCTCCGGAGTTCTAGTTGCTATGATTTTAATCTCTAATACGGTAGGAAGCCTGACTGCTGTGGGAGAGGTACTCCGCCCAGGTAGCTCTTTGGATAAACAAGCTCTAAATCGAGGGGGCTGGATGGGGGGGATTGCCAACGCTTTGTCAGCGATATTTTCTACCGTAGGTATGGTTCCTCTCTCTGTTTCGGCTGGTTTAATACGGTTGACAGGTCAGAAGCGGATGCGTCCCTTTTTGATCGCCTGTTTATTATTTACAGGAATGGCTCTTATTCCTCCAATCATTCGTTTTTTAGCTACGGTACCAGGGCCTGTCGCCTATGCTGTTCTGTTCGCTTCTTTTGCTCAGTTAATCGGGATTGGGCTTCAGACCATTTTACGTGATAAGTTGGATGAACGTCGCCTTACGATTTTGGGGGTTACTTTAATGGTGGGAGTGGGTACCATGTTTTTACCTGTGGAGTTGTTCTCCACCTTACCTTCTGTCGTGCAATCGATTGCTAGCAATGGTCTTTTACTTGGTACCCTCGTCGCTGTTACTTTGGAGCAGATTTGGGTAACAAAAAGGGCTTAGTGGCTCCATGTTTAATACGAAAATCCTGTGGCATATCCAGGGACAAAAGTTATTATTCTTTTAACCTGCTTGACACCAAATGTTGAATTTTACCCGGCTGAAAAGGGAACAATCCGTGGTAAAATATTGTTACTGACTATTGTAAGTTACAAGGGATTGTTGAGAATATAGGAGGGAACCGGTCACGATGTCATCAAATTCAGAATTACAGACAAAACAGAGGAATTACACACCATGGATTGTAACCTTATCGATACTGATTAACCTTGTGGTTGCGGTTTTGTTTTTTATGCCTAAAGTAGATCCTGCGGCAGAGTGGGATTTAACCATCTTGCCTCTCATTAATGCTGTACTCAATAGCTTTACGTTTATATTTTTGTTGGTATCCTTGATTATGATTAAGCAGAAAAACATTGTGTTACATCGCCGTTTTATCTATGCCGCTTTTACAACGACAGCACTTTTCTTGATCACCTACCTTACCTATCATTCGATGGCGGAATCAACCTCGTATGGTGGGGAAGGACCACTCAAGTATATCTATTACTTTATTTTGATTACCCATATTATCCTGGCTGCAGCCATCGTTCCCCTTGCATTAACTACACTTGCTCGGGGATGGAATATGCAGGTGGAAAAACATCGTAAAATCGCTCGTTGGACAATGCCATTGTGGCTGTACGTTAGCTTAAGTGGTGTGCTGGTTTACCTACTGATCTCACCCTATTATTAAAAAACTAATCGAAAAAAGTGAGCCCTCAACTTACAAAAGGAAGAGAGGGCTCTTTTTTTTAAAAAACCAAGTGCTTGTCCAACTGTTTTGATTTACATGCTTTGCATTCGAACTACTTTTTTATCTTGTCGCTTTTCGACGGCGTCCAGGATCATCTGCTTTACATTGGAGGGCTCACGAATCCCTGTCATCCGTAGTTCAGGATGGGTAACATCGGTCGCATACAAAGTGATGGTGCCAAAATTAAATATTTTCCCTAAAAAGCTTTGCTCGACGGAGATATCATTGACTCGCATGAGGTCTACTTGGTTTTCGGTAGTAGAGAATAGCCCTTTTCGGATATTGATTCGCTTGTTGGTGAGCTCATATCGGATATTGGCCAGTTTCTTTTTGATAAAAAGGATCAACCACCAAATTCCGAGGGTTAGAATTGCCAGTAAAACACTGAGAAATGTGCTTTCTGCAAAGGAATGCGGCTCTCCTTTCCAAATTACTTCTTCACTCATTGGTTTCACTCCTTATGTTTATGTATAAAAATGTAAAAAGAGCCAGGCGCGATGACAAGCTTTCTTCTACGATAGTCCATCTTACTCATTTCGACAATATGTCGCAGCTTTTTTCATGACTAAGCTTTTGCTTTTCTTAAGCTTGTTTAGAAAGGCTTGTAATTAAGGAAATATATTAAATCCGTAAGCAGAACATGTCGTTCTTACTTACGGATCTTGTCGTAAAACGGATATTTAATCAGGAAGTAATCGTAGGCGAGTTAGCAAATCACAAATTTTGTCTCCCATGGGTAACAACCTCAGTTCTGATTTGCCAATGGTACGTGTCAGGAGTAAGGCAACTCCATAAACAATCGAACCAAGGAGGATAAGTCCAATTGTAGCAAATAATGAAGGAATTCTTCCCGACAAAGGAGCTTGTAGATACCATTCAATTCCCCGTAAGGCGAGGAACATAGTTATTGCCATCAAGGCTGTGCAGATTAAGGGTTTGATAAAAACACTGTGATATGAGATTTCAGCACCTGTTTTACGGGTGACCATGAAGACGTTTAGAGAGCAAATGACCAGATAAGCGATGACCATTGCTAGCGCAGACCCGGTAATTCCCAGTAAGGGGATCAACAGTAAGTTTCCACACACTTTTATCACTGCACCGATAAATAAGTGACGAACTGGTAATTTATTATATCCCAAACCTTGTAAAATTCCTGAGCTAGTAACAGCGAGTGTACTAAAGATGGCAGATAAGACCAATACGCCAACGACAACGGTTCCTTCATCACTTTTATACATCATAATATTGACCGGACGGGAAATGACGGCAAGACCTACACTGGAAGGAAGGCCAATGACTACTGTCATCAACCATGCTTGCGAGATCCGACGCTGTACGGCTTCATGCTCCTTTTTGGCGACCAAGCTAGCAATAGACGGAATCAGCACCAGTGTAAGTGCGGAAGAGAAAGTAGCGATGACATTAATAAAGACATCTCCCCGACCGTAGACACCAAACCAGAAATAGGCAGCCTCTTGAGTAAAATTATGAGTGGCTACCAACATCCGCGGTACAGTAACAGAATCAAGTAAAGCGATCAAAGGTAAGACCAGCGAACCAATCGAAATAGGAATGGCAAAGCGCAGAATTCGTTGTGCGAGCTTGCCAGCCGGTTCTGGTGGTGAAGGTGCCCTCTCTGTTTCTTGAAGGGGACTTGTTTTCAGATCTCGCAGATTGTAACCAATCATTACGAGCATTCCCCCTGCCGCTCCAATTACTGCACCAAAAGTGGCTCCCGCAGCAACGGAACCAGGGGTAAATCCAGCCTGAATCATCCAATATGTAAGTACAATAACAGTACCTACTCGGACAAACTGTTCTACCACTTGAGATAAACCGGTTGGCATCATATTTTGATGTCCCTGAAAATAACCACGTTGTACCGCCATTAAAGGTACAATTAAGAGGGCAAAAGATAAAACTTTAAGCGATTTTTCTGTCTCAGGCTCTCCGAGAACAACTTCTGCAATCCAATTAGAGCCTAGAAAAAGTAATAAAAAGCTAATAAGTCCACTAATGGATAAGATGGTAGCAGCAACCTTGAGTACTCGGCGCGCTCCTAACTTATCCCCCTCAGAAAGACGTTCTGCAACAAACTTGGATACAGTGATCGGAATGCCTGCTGTAGCAACCATCAATAAAATCGTGTAAAGAGGGAAGGCTGCTTTATACAGGCCTACAGTATAGTCACCAGCGATATTTTGAAAGGGAATCCAGAAAAGACTGCCTAAAATCTTTGATATTAAGGTAGCAGCACTCAAAATTAAGGTTCCTTTAACTAACAGACCGCCTTTTCTTGACATGAGCAACATCCTTTTAAAATATTTATCATCCTACTTATTCTAGCAGGTTGTACGCGTTTGGGATACTTTTTAAGAATATTTAGAACTTAAATTTATTTATGCAGGAATGCAAACTTCTTGTTATTGGAATATAGTCTTGGGGATCAACGGTTGAGACAATGAAATAAATCCTCTAAAATAGCAGTATGGTTGAAATAAATTCGATTTGTAGCATGACTGGATATGGACGGGGTGAGTCAATCGCTGGAAATCTCCGCTACTATGTAGAAATGCGCTCGGTCAATCACCGTTTTGCTGAAATTGTGATTCGTCTTCCCAGCGGATGGAGTATCCTAGAGGAAAAAATTAAGAATGAGGTGCAAAAAGTAGTACGACGTGGCCGAGTAGATGTATGGATCACTGTAGATGGAGAAGGTTCTTTCCAGCGTGAAGTGAAAGTAGACTGGCACTTGGCCACTTCCATAGTGAAGGCAGCGGAGGAGATAAAAGAACGATTCCAGCTTCCAGGAACTTTGGGAGTGGAGGAGCTGCTTCGCTTTCCTGACGTCCTTTTGGTGCAAGAATCTCCGATTAATCCGGAGGATCATATCACACCGCTGTTTTCTGCAGTCAAGGATGCTTCTTTGGAATTGCTCCAAATGCGACTTCGTGAGGGGCAAGCATTAAAAGAGGATTTGCTTAAGCGTGTTGGAAAGTTAGAAGATACGATACAGTCGATGAAGAAACAGGCACCTGTTGTAGTTGAGGAATATAAAGCTCGGCTGATGACCCGGTTGAAACAGTTGGAAAGAGAGGAGTTTAATGAAGACCGACTGCTTACTGAGGTTGTTTTGTTCGCGGAAAAAGTAGATATCCAGGAAGAGTTGACACGGCTACAAAGCCATCTTGAACAGTTTGCTGCTGCTTTGGAAAGCAGTGATCCTGTAGGAAGGCGTCTTGATTTTTTGTTACAGGAAATGAATCGGGAAGTGAACACTATCGGGTCCAAGGCACAAGACCGCTGGATTAGCTCCCAGGTTGTGGAATGTAAAAGTGAATTGGAAAAAATGCGCGAACAAGTGCAAAACATTGAGTAAGCAGGTTATAATGGAAGCACAAGGAGTTTATGACTCCTCTATGGACTCCAAAACGTTTCGATAAGGATTTGAAACTTAGCTGGTGAGTACAAAAGTCTCTACCTAAGGTGGAAATCACTTAAAGAGAGGCTGTAGCACGTGATCATTAAGCGAGGAGTGAGGAGGCACCCGTTTTGGGAATTAAATTGATTAATATCGGTTTTGGGAACATTGTTTCGGCCAATCGAATTATTGCGATTGTCAGTCCAGATTCGGCTCCGATTAAGCGAATCATTCAGGAAGCCCGAGACCGTGCGGTACTGATTGATGCTACCTATGGTCGTCGAACACGTGCAGTCATTATTACTGATAGTGATCATGTGATTTTGTCTGCCGTGCAACCAGAGACCGTCGCACATCGATTAGAAAGCAAAGATTCAGCGGAAACAGTAGAGTAGAAAGGGCTTGTAGAATGGAAATGAGTAAACATCAGGAAGGTTTGTTAATCGTATTATCAGGTCCATCGGGAGCAGGAAAAGGAACTGTATGTGCGGCTCTTCGGCGTCTAATGCCTCAGTTGACCTACTCTATATCAGTCACAACACGTGCACCGAGAAAAGGTGAGGAGGAAGGGGTCAATTATTTTTTTCGAACACGCTCTGAATTTAAGAAGATGATTGAGGAAGATGCCCTATTAGAATGGGCTGAATATGTGGGTAACTGCTACGGCACTCCCCGTAAGTTTGTTGAAGACCAACTGAAAGCAGGTAAGGATGTCCTTTTGGAGATCGAAGTTCAGGGTGCGATGCAGGTAAAGCGTCGTTTTCCTGACGGGGTCTTTATTTTCTTGATTCCTCCTTCAATGACAGAGTTAAGGTCACGCATTCGCCAGCGGGGAACTGAGTCAGAATCTGTGTTGAATAAACGATTGCGTGTTGCTTCAGACGAACTAGCACTTGTTCATGATTATAATTATGTTGTGATCAATGATGAAGTGGAGCGGGCTGCAGAAAAAGTACGTTCCATTATTTATGCTGAGCACTGCCGTAAAGAACGATGGCTTCACAGAATAAAAGAATTGGAGGGAACTTAAGTGCTATACCCATCGATTGATGATTTAATGAAAAAAACAGACAGTAAGTATACCTTGGTAGCAATCGCTTCTAAGCGAGCACGACAACTGTTAGATGGGGCGAAGCCAAATATTGAACCTGTCTCTCACAAATATGTTGGCATAGCTTTAGAAGAAATTGCTTCAGGTGCTTTAGTCGCAAAGGTATCCAAAGAGAAGAAAAAATAACAACCATGGCCGGTTGTTATTTTTTCTAGGAGGAGAGTATATGCAAGGAAAGCGGATTGTTGTAGGGGTATGTGGTGGAATTGCGGCTTTTAAGGCAGCAGCACTTGTCAGTCAGCTCACACAAAGAGGGGCAGATGTACGGGTGATTATGACCCCATCAGCAACAAAGTTTGTTACTCCCCTTACTTTTCAAGCATTGTCCCGCAATCATGTTGCAGTAGATGTTTTTGAAGAGCAGGATCCTGAGGTAATCACCCATATTGACCTTGCGGATCATGCGGATCTTTTTGTTATTGCGCCTGCTACTGCTAATTTCTTAGGAAAGTGGGCCCATGGTTTAGGGGATGATATGTTGAGTACTGCCCTTCTGGCCACCCGTGCTCCTATTTTTGTTGCTCCAGCGATGAATGTACATATGTATCAAAATCCTATTGTTCAGGAAAATATGGCGAAGCTTCTGAAGCAGGGAGTTCATTTTATTGATCCAGGACAAGGTCAGCTCGCCTGTGGATATGTTGGAAAAGGGCGGATGGCAGAGCCGGAAGTGATTATTGCTGAGATTAGTCGTTACTTTTCAGAGAAAGCTTTGCCGAACTGGTCAGGAAAACGTGTGGTCGTTACAGCAGGGCCGACACAAGAAGCACTAGATCCTGTTCGTTACTTTAGCAATCGTTCCTCTGGTAAAATGGGCTTCGCCTTAGCCGAAGTAGCGGCAAAAGCAGGGGCAGAAGTGGTTCTTATCAGCGGACCTACTCATTTGCCAACCCCATCGGGTGTACAAAGAATTGATGTAGTGCGTGCAGAAGAAATGTTGGAAGAAGTAATGGCTGCCCTACCAACCGCAGATATTGTTATTAAAGCGGCGGCAGTTGCCGATTACCGCCCTGAAGAGGTGTCTGATGAGAAAATAAAAAAACAGGGAGAGACCCTCGTAGTCCGGATGAAACGGACCGCTGATATTGCATCCGAAGTTGGTCGTCGGAAAACCAAAAAGCAATTTTTTGTTGGCTTTGCTGCAGAAACGAATAAAGTGGAGCAGTATGCCCGGGAAAAGTTGACTCGTAAAGGAATGGACTTAATCGTAGCCAATGACGTCACCTTACCGGGAGCAGGTTTTGAAGTGGATACCAATGTTGTCACTGTATTTGACGCACAGGGTAAGGTAGCCAGCTGGCCACAGTTAACAAAGCGTGAGGTGGCAGCGCGTCTGGTTTCTTTGATAGGGGAGCGACTTGATGATCGGATATAAGAAAGTAGCTGCTGTAATTGTGGATATTCCTGGTAGGGAAACGGACCGTCCCTTTGATTATCTTATACCAGAGGAATTGCAGGAAGAAGTAGAGATTGGCAGTCGGGTTCAGGTTCCTTTTGGTCGACAAAGTCGAATGGGATATGTCGTTGACTTTCCCAAGGAAGTTGATTCCACTCGCCTACGGCCCATTGTTAGCGTGATGGACTTGATTCCTCCCCTTACACCGGAACTGGTCAAATTAGCAGAGTGGATGGCGGAGCGCTATCTATGTCAACGAATTACTTCACTCCATGCTATGGTTCCGGCGGTACTTAAAGGACGTTACCAACGAATCCTCCGTCTTCATCCTCACTTTCGTCGGGGAACGGTTCTTCCACAAGCAGAAGAGAAATTGATTGAAAAATTACATCAAGTAGAGGAATTACCCTTGGAGAGCGCTTTGGCTTACGAAGGGATCACTCGGTCGCTCATTCGTCGACTAGTGGCTGAAGAGCGTTTAATTATCGAAGAGCGGGTTGGTGATCGGTCGACGAGAAAGCGAATTCGATATCTTACCCCTCTCCTTTCACCACAACAGTTGCTGGATGCCGTAAGAGAACTGCCTCCACAGGCGACTCGTCAAAAAGAGGTACTTCTTTTTTTTGCGAAGCAACCTCAATCGATTCCCTGGCCGGAGTTGATGTCACAGCTAAACTTAACTCGTTCATCAGTGGATCGGCTGGTTGAGAAGGGATGGTTTACCTGGGAGGAGAAGGAGGTACTACGCGACCCTTATAACGACCGTTCTTTTAAACGGACCCAGCCCCTTCCCTTGACCGAGGAGCAACGACAAGCCTATGACGCTATTGTTTCACCTTTGCAAGCTAAGGTGTATCAACCGATATTATTACAGGGTGTAACAGGCAGTGGAAAGACGGAGATCTATTTACAGGCGATTGCCAAAGCACTTCAGTTGGGTCAAGAAGCGATTGTACTCGTACCAGAGATTTCATTAACACCTCAAATGGTAGAACGTTTCAAAGGGCGATTTGGGGAACAGGTAGCAGTGTTACACAGTCGACTATCCGATGGGGAGCGTTTTGATGAATGGCGTAAAATTCGCTCCGGTCAGGTCAAAGTGGCGATCGGGGCTCGTTCTGCTATTTTTGCTCCATTTCGCAATCTGGGATTAATCATGATTGATGAGGAACATGAGTCATCTTATAAGCAGATGGAACATCCGAAATATCATGCACGGGAAGTGGCGATCCAGCGTGGAAAATTGCATGGTGCACCTGTGGTATTGGGAACAGCAACTCCTGCCGTGGAAAGTTACTATCTGGCTCAAATAGGCAAGTATCAGCATATTCTTTTAAAGGAACGGGTTGGGGGTCGCCCCTTACCACAGGTGGAAGTTGTTGATATGCGGGACGAATTGCGCCAAGGAAATCGCTCCATGTTTAGCCGCTCCTTGCGCCAAGCTTTGGTTGATTGCATGGATCGGGGGGAACAAGCGGTCGTTTTCCTTAACCGGAGAGGCTTTTCTACCTTTGTTATGTGTCGAGCGTGTGGAGAAACGATTGAATGTCCCCACTGTGATATTTCACTTACGTATCATCATACCAATCGCACAGTTCGTTGCCATTACTGTGGGTATGCTGAGCCAGTACCAACAACATGTCCACATTGTCAAAGCGAGCATATTCGCTATTTTGGAACTGGTACCCAACGGGTAGAAGAGGAGCTTGTTCGGCACTTTCCGGGAATTCGGGTCATTCGGATGGATGTGGATACGACCAATCGTAAAGGTGCTCATGAAAAATTATTGACAGCTTTTGGAGCTGGAAAAGCAGATGTGTTGCTTGGAACACAGATGATTGCCAAGGGGCTTGACTTTCCCCAAGTGACAGTTGTTGGTATAATCGCAGCAGATACGATGTTACATTTGCCGGATTTTCGAGCAGCTGAGCGTACATTTCAATTGATTACCCAAGTAAGTGGGCGGGCAGGCCGTCATGAACGGCCCGGTCGTGTGGTTATTCAAACGTATAATCCTGAGCATTATAGTGTGGACCTGGCTGCACGGGGCGAGACGGAGCAGTTTTACCGTCAGGAGTGTAGGGTACGAAAAATGCACCGGTATCCCCCTTATTGTGGTCTTTTTTCCTTGCTTTTTAGTCATCCTAACCGGGCTTCTGCGATGAAAGCCGGTTATGAAGCAGGACGGTTGTTAAGTAGCAACTTACCTTCAGAGGTAGAGGTACTGGGACCTGTTCCAGCACCGATTCCCCGTATGAAAGATCGTTACCGCTTTCAGATTATGGTGAAATACCCCAATCAATTTGCGGCGATGGATCGCCTCATTCTTTTATTGCGAAAGATTGAGGAAATGCGCAAAGATCGCGAGTTACGGATCAGAATTGACAGAGATACAACGTAAATTTTTGGTTTTGAGAATTAAAGGAGGGTTTCCTCGATGGCGATACGCAAAATTGTTACTTATCCGGATCCGATTTTAAAGGAGAGGTCACAAGAAGTACGACGGTTTAATGAGCGTTTACACAAGTTGCTTGACGATATGAAGGATACCTTAATCGACTCAAAGGTGGGAGTAGGACTTGCCGCGCCACAGGTTGGCATATTAAAGCGGGTCATACTTGTCGATGATGGCGAAAAGTTGATCGAAGTAGTTAACCCTGAGATATTGGAGATGGAAGGAGAGCAAGTGGATCCTCCCGAGGGGTGTCTCAGTATTCCCGGATTACAAGGAATTGTACGACGTGCCCAGCGGATAAAAGTGAGGGGACAAGATCGTCATGGAGAGCCCTTTGAAATGGAAGCAGAGGGCTATCTGGCCCGAATTTTTCAACATGAGATTGATCATCTCAACGGTGTATTGTTTATCGATGTAGCAGAGAAAATCATCCAGCCTGAGGTAGAAACAGAGGAGGCATAAGCCATTGACAGATAGACCAAAAGTAGTATTTATGGGCACACCAGAATTTGCAGTTCCTTCCTTGGAAAAGCTCGTTGCATCATCCCAATGTGAAGTGATCCTGGTTGTAACACAGCCAGATCGTCCTGTAGGACGAAAACGAGTTCTCACACCACCACCGGTAAAGGTTGCTGCGGAAAGACTAGGTATTCCAGTTTTTCAACCGGAAAAGTTGCGAGAGCCGGAGGCAGTTCAAGAAATTATAAACAAAAAACCGGATCTGATCGTTACCGCCGCTTATGGGCAGATTCTTCCAAAAAACTTACTCGACTATCCCCGGTTTGGATGTATTAATGTGCATGCCTCTTTGCTACCCAAATATCGTGGAGGGGCTCCGATCCACTATGCGATCATCAATGGGGAGAAAGAGACGGGAATTACGATTATGTATATGACACCGGAACTAGATGCAGGAGATATATTGGCCCAGCGTTCTCTGCCGATCTTAGAAACGGATCATGTGGGAATTCTCCACGATAAGTTAAGTCAATTGGGGGCGGAACTGCTTTATGAAACTCTCCCTGCTATTTTTAGTGGAAAGGTGAATCCTGTGCCACAGGATGATAGCGAAGCTACTTATGCACCCAACATTCGTCGAGAGGATGAATGGATCGATTGGTCTAAATCGGCACATGAGATTGTAAATCAAGTGCGGGGGATGCATCCCTGGCCCGTCGCTGTGACTACTTGGAATGGTGCACCATTGAAGGTGTGGTGGGCTGAGAAGGTGGATTTGTCGACTACAGAAGAGCCGGGAACCGTTGTTAAGGTAGATGATGAAGGGATTTATCTTGCGACGGGTAAAGGTGTTGTAGCCATTCGCGAATTGCAACCGGCGGGAAAAAAGCGGATGACGGTAGATGCTTTCCTTCGTGGACGAAAGATTATTCCTGGGGAACGGATGGGAAGATGAACAAGCAGTTAACTGCCCGAGGTGCCGCCCTAGAAGTGTTAACAGCAGTAGCTGAGCGACAAGCATATAGTAACTTGATGTTAAACAGTGTCTTAGAAAAGGGGGATTTATCTCCCCAAGATGCCCGTTTGGCCACTGAGCTGGTGTATGGGACCATCCAACGGCAATATACTTTGGACTGGATTTTAGAAAATCTGGTTAAAAAGGGACTGCAATCTTTGGAACCGTGGGTAGTCCAGTTGCTTCGGCTCAGCCTATATCAACTACGATTTTTAGATAAGGTACCGAACCATGCTGCTGTAAATGAGGCTGTGCGGCTTGCAAAACAGCGCGGACATAAAGGGATTGCTGGATTGGTCAATGGTGTCTTACGAAATTATCTCCGACAACAACATAAATGGCGTCTACCTGAGAATCCTAAGACAGTTAAGGATCTAGCTCTAGTCACCTCCCATCCTGAATGGATGGTACGCCGCTTTCAGAAATCCTACGGTGTTGAGAATGCGAGGGCGCTGTTACAAGCGAATAATCAAGTCCCTCCCTTGACACTGAGAAGCAATTCGCTGCGGATTTCATCTCAGGAGCTGCTTGAAGCACTAAAGAAGGAATATCCAACCTCCAAGTTAAAGAAATCTCTTTTATCTGAACAAGGTGTCATTATGCAAGGCGGAGGAAATCCCATTACAAGCAACCTGTATCGAGAGGGCTTCTTTACTTTTCAAGATGAAAGTTCCATGCTGGTCAGCGAGGTGGTCGATCCTCAACCAGGACAGCGAGGCTTGGATGCCTGTGCAGCTCCTGGAGGAAAAACGACTCATTTAGCAGAGAAGATGAACAATCAAGGAACTTTGCTGGCTTGTGACCTATATGCCCACAAAGTCCGATTAATTCAACAGAATGCAACCCGTCTAGGCCTGACAATGATTGAGGCATTTCAGGCCGATGCTCGTCAGTTGTCCCAATCTTTAACCACAGAACCTTTTGATTTTGTTCTATTGGATGCTCCATGTTCGGGCTTAGGAGTGATTCGCCGCAAACCGGAGATTAAGTGGCGTAAAGAAGGGGAGATTGAACCGCTTCTTTCTTTACAGCGGCAACTTCTGGAGTCGGTAAGTTCCCTTGTTCGTCTAGGTGGGACATTGGTCTATAGTACTTGTACGATGGACCCTCGAGAGAATGAGGAACAGGTAGCTGCGTTTCTAGCTGCCCATCCATCCTTTCGTTTAGATTCCGAAATCGAAGCTCGTCTTCCTGAACCGGTGCGAAGAAAGGGAATCGTGCGTGAAGGTATGGTACAACTTCTCCCCCACCATTTTAATAGCGATGGATTTTTTATTGCTCGGATGATCAAAGTGGCGTAAACGATTCTCTTGATTTTCCAGGTATCAAATGATTAAGACCGTATCTCACGGTCTTTTTTTTATGGCGAGAAAGGCAATAAATAGATTTTTTAGCATGTTTTCCAGAGTTAAGGAAAAAGTAATAGGTGTAGATAAACGGATTGTGGTGATATCGATGCGTAAACGATCCTTTCGAGATAGAAGAAAGCGTCTTAAACAGGAGCGAATACGGGAACAAGCAGAAAAGAAGTTGGAACAGCGTGTGGGAGAAGTTTCAGTAGCAGAGGAATTAGAGGTGAATATCAATTATATCACCAAAACCCTTGGAGATAGTGGTGATCTGATTACACGCTGTTTTACAGTCCAAGCGACACCCGATCGTAAAGCGGCAGTCATGTACATAGATGGAATGGCCGATGTGCGTATTGTGGACCAGTTTGTATTGAGTCCAGCAATGACTGGAATCGAAATATTGAGAACAAAAGGGAACTTAATGGAACTACTCCAAGAAAGCTTTATTCAGAGTGGAGAAGTCAAAGTTACGTCTAAAATGAAACAGCTGATTGAAGCCCTTCTATATGGAGATACTCTTTTCTTCCTGGATGGGGAAAACAAAGGAATTATTGTGGGGACTAAGGGTTGGGATCAACGTGGAGTAGACGAGCCGAAAACGGCGGCGGTGATTCGTGGTCCCCGTGAAGGATTTACTGAGAATTTACGCACAAATTCCGCCCTTATTCGACGACGTCTGCAAGATCCAGATCTGAGACTAAAAAGCTTAACTGTTGGCGAACGAACCAAAACTCACCTTAGCCTTCTCTACATCGAAGGTGTTACAGACCAAGCCGTTGTACAAGAGATGGAAAAACGGATCGATCAAATTTCCATTGATGGTGTATTGGAGAGTGGATATATCGAAGAAATGATTCAAGACAATATGTGGAGTCCTTTTCCCCTGATTCAGAATACAGAACGTCCGGATGCTGTGGTGGCTCATCTGCTAGAAGGTAAGGTGGCGCTTTTGGTGGATGGAACGCCCCATGTCTTAATCGCTCCAGCTGTTTTTGCTCAATTTTATTATAGCCCAGAAGATTACTATGAGCGTTATCTCGTTTCTTCCTTTTTGCGCTTTCTTCGCTTGGGAAGTTTGGTAATTGCTCTTCTTCTACCTGCCCTCTATATTGCTTTTGTTTCTTTCCATTCTGAAATGATTCCGGTCAAGATGGCGATAGCAATGGCCGCCGGAAGAGCCGGGGTTCCATTTCCTTCGATTGTGGAAGGCTTAGTGATGGAAATTAGTGTCGAGGTTCTTCGCGAGGCGAGCACCCGTCTTCCAGGACCCATTGGACCTACAATCGGGATTGTAGGGGCCTTAGTCATTGGTGAGGCCGCTGTTTCTGCACAGCTTGTCAGTCCATTAATGGTGATTGTTGTTGGATTAACTACGATTAGCTCCTATGCAAACCCCAACTATAATGCTGCGATTTCCCTTCGCTTGTTACGATTTCCATTAATGATTGCTGCCGCTACCTTGGGCCTCTATGGTGTGATGCTCTTGTTGTTATTAATT
Source organism: uncultured Thermoactinomycetaceae bacterium (assembly GCA_937975135.1). Classification (GTDB taxonomy): domain Bacteria; phylum Bacillota; class Bacilli; order Thermoactinomycetales; family CALJVA01; genus CALJVA01. Next base: position 77,907 of record CALJVA010000022.1, read on the forward strand.
ATTTTGCACCTAGTGAAGTTACGCTCTTTTGGGGTTCCTTATATGGCCCCGATCGCTCCCTTGCGTTGGTCCGATTTAAAAGATTCCTTGGTTCGTGTTCCATGGCCCTTTATGAAGAAGCGACCTAAAATTTTCCGTCCTCAAGATGAAAAGCGTCAACAAGGAGGGGATGATTCCATATGAGTCAGCTTCAGCCGGAAGGTACAATTACTCCATACCAGGGATATGCGCTGCTGGTGACGACGGTGATTGGAGTAGAGGTGGTTGTTTTTCCACGCTTTCTCTCTAGAGAGGCGGGACCCGATGGGATTTGGATAATGCTTATTTCAGGGTTAATTACGACTTTTCTTGTTTACCTAATGACCCGTTTATGTCAGCAGTTTCCACAGCAAAGCATTACCCAATTTGTTCCCCGAATACTGGGGTCAAAGCATTCACCTCGTCTTGGACGGCTTCTATCCGCCCCGCTGATGCTTTTGCTTCTCATCTCCTGGCTGGGAATTGTGGCCATGATTACCCGTTCATTTGGTGAGGTAATGGTTTCCGCGGTACTGGTGGAAACTCCGATTGAATTTATTATGGGCACTCTGTGTGCGATAGGTGCCATCGTAACCAGCAATCGGCCGGAGATTTTGGCCCGGTATGCTGAGTTTTTACTTCCCTTTCTGTATCCGCCAATACTGTTAATTCTCTTTGCGGTCATTCAAGAAGGGGATTGGCTGAATCTGTTGCCTCTTTTCCAGGTGAATTGGCACCAAGTCTTTAAAGGGCTGCTACATTCCCTGGCTACCTTTGGGGGAATTAAAGTGATTCTTATTTTTATGGCCTTTTATCAACAGCCCCAGCGGGCCATGCATTCTCACATTAGTGCCATGGTGATTATTATGATTGGTTATTTAGGCACCTTTTTGTCTGCTCTTTCTATATTTGGGAAAGACGAGATTGTCCACCTCTTATGGCCGACGCTAGAAGTTGTGAAACAGATCCGGATTCCTGGGGGAATATTAGAGCGGGTAGAATCGGCTGTTCTTGTGGTATGGATGGTTGCTGTTTTTACATCGATTACCGCTATGCTTGGGGCTTCTGTACAATTAATTATTTCTGCATTTCGTCTAAAAGAGCACTATCGAAAATGGATAGCTCTGGGGGGTGCAGCCATTGTCTATTTTGTCGGGATTCTCCCAACTACGGTGAATCAACTATTACAGTGGTCATACCGTTTTGGATTATTGGATGTTGGTATTGCGTTGGCTTTACCTTTGTTGTTATTTGGGGTGCTGAAGATTAGAGGAGGGAAAGGGGCGATCGAACAAGATGAGCAGCCTCCGGTGTAGTATTTCTGCTTTGTTGATTGTTAGCCTGTTATTGACAGGTTGCTGGGATCGACGGGAATTGGATGAGCGATCATTGATCACTGCTGTTGCGCTTGATACGGCGCCTGAAGGATATAAGCTTTCCTTTATGATTCCGATTCCAATTAAAATTGCAGGTTCCGGAGGTGGTGGAACAGGGGAAGGTGGACAAGATGTTGTACAAATATTTAGTTCCACTGGTACTACAATCAGTGAAGCTTTTGGTAAAATTCGAAGAGAAGTGAATCAAGAACCTTTCTTCGGTTATACAGTACTACTCCTTTTGGGAGAGGATGTGCTTCAGACGGGAATTGAAAAGGACTTGGATGTATTTCGACGTTATCCTCAGATGCGCCGTCGACTTATCCCTGCCGTTGTGAAGGGGAGAGCGGATGAAGTACTTCATGCCAATCCCAAATTGGAACAAATTCCGTCCAATTATATCTACTTGTTGTTGGATAATGGGATTCGCCAAGGGTGGATGGCTGATGTAACTTTGGGGGATCTTTTTGCAAATCTCTCAGACCCTAGTCGAAATGGCGTGGTCAATATGCTGGATATAAAAAATGATGTTGTGAGATGGATTGGTCTTGCTGTGTTAAAAGGCGATCGAATGGTGGGGCGTCTTTCAGATGTGGAGAGTGTACCGGCAATACAGCTTCGTGATCAAAAAGCAGGGAATTTTATCGAGGTTCCTTGTCCAGGAGGAAAAGGATCTTTTGTTTTTCGTGCGTTAAGAGTTAATCCAAAGGTTAAGATTGACAACAAAGAAAAAATAAGAATTAAGTCTACGGTTCATGTTATAGGAGAAATCATTGAGAATGGGTGTAAAAATAATTTGAGCGACCAAAAGGAACTAGTGAAATTTTCCAGCTCGGTAAAAAAGTTATATGAGCAAGTTGCTCGCAATTTGCTTCACAAAATGCAAAAGGAGCTAAAATCGGATATATTTTTTTATGGAGAGAGAATTCGCGCATTACATCCTCAATTATGGAGGGAAATTGATTGGAAAACGACATTTCCGAAGGTGAAGGTCGAGGTTGAATATCAGGTGGAGATACGACGGTATGGAATGGAATCAAGATAGGGAAAAAGGAACCAATATACCTTTTCATCTCCTTAAATCACTGATATAATAAGGAAAGTTTTGATTGTAAATGAAGGGAATCTAACCTTCATACCATATAGGAGTAGTAAATCAGAACCAGTTCATTCGGATTTGGCAGTAGCCTCTTCCATTGGGAGGAAGCGGTATTAATACTCAAAACTTGGCTTGTTGCTAAATCCGAAGTTCAAAAAACAAATTGATGCTCGTTCGGTTTTGTTTGTATTTGATGAACGAGAAGGATTGCAAATCTCTATTAAAAACCGCTAATGTTTTCTTGCGCCTTTCTTTTTAAAATAAATGCGATTGGATAGTCGATCAACGGAGATTGTGATCGGGTTCTCAAGATCCATATTTTCTCTGGTTGATTCATATCGTTGTATGGATTGTGGAATATAAAAGGGCCCGATTCACAAGTCTGATCGGTGTCCGAGTGGGCCGAGCCGGGGTAACAATCCGCTTCCCGGTTGTGAAACAGGCGGTTAGCGTTGCTTTCTCCCAAAGATTTAAAGGAGGTTCTATGGGAAAGGAAAGGGGTAACCGGGATGGAGTTGGCATGGCGAACACATGCGGGGAAGGTGCGCAAACAGAATGAGGATAGTATAGGCTTGGTTCGAACCAAAAGTGGCACTTTAGTGGCCATAATTGCTGACGGTATGGGAGGACACCAGGGTGGTGAAGTAGCCAGCCGACATGCAGTGCAAGTCATTGAACGAGAGATCAAATCCTTATCGCAAGGGGCTGGAATAAAGGAAATAGGTGAGCGAATGAAGTTTGCGATCACCCTGGCTAATCAAGAAATTTACCACATGGCTTCTCAAAAGAGTGAGCTTCGTGGAATGGGAACTACCGTTGTTTCCGCTGTAATCGGGTCGGATCAAATCGTGATTGGTCACGTAGGAGATAGTCGCGCTTATTTACTCCACAACAATGGATTGTACCAACTGACTGAAGATCATTCACTGGTTAATGTATTGCGCAAGCACGGGCAGATTACAGAAAAAGAGGCCGCACGTCATCCACAAAGAAATGTTATTGCCCGTGCGGTTGGTTCCGATAAAAGTGTAGAAGTGGACCAAGTGATTACACCTTGGTTCCCTAATGACACCTTGCTTTTATGTACAGATGGATTAACCGATCTAGTGGAAGAAAGGCATATAGGTACCATTTTGACGTCAGATCACACTTTAGAAGAGCAGGCAGACCGCTTGCTAGCAGCTGCCTTAGCAGCCGGTGGTAATGATAATATCTCCCTGATCCTTATTAGACAAACAAAGGGATCCAGGCGAATGGAGCGGCCCGAGGAGAAACGAGGTGACAGAACGGATGGAAGGAAAGAAGCTAGGGGGACGATATGAGATCATCAGCCGAATCGGCGGCGGTGGGATGGCTGTAGTATACAAAGCAAAAGACCTTCTTTTGTATCGATATGTTGCCATTAAAGTACTAAACGAGTCCCTAAGCAATGATTCCGAATTTATCCGTAGGTTTAGCCGTGAGGCACAGGCGGCAGCATCTTTGTCTCATCCAAATGTCGTAAATGTGTATGATGTTGGAACAGAAGGCCACACCCATTATATTGTGATGGAATATGTGGAGGGGCCAACCTTAAAGGAATGGATTCAACAAAACGGACCACTCCCTCCGGAAACCGTTGTCGATATTGCGAGTCAGATTTGTGATGGACTGGCTCATGCGCATGAAAACCAGATTGTTCACCGTGATATTAAGCCACACAATATTTTGATAGGTCCTGGATACCGGGCCAAGGTGACGGACTTTGGGATTGCCCGTGCGGCAACCTCCTCAACGATTACCCAAACCGGTTCTGTGATGGGATCTGTCCATTATTTTTCACCTGAGCAAGCACGGGGCGGTGTGATCGGAGAGCGATCCGACTTGTATTCTCTTGGCGTGGTAATGTATGAGATGGTTACAGGACGGTTGCCCTTTGATGCAGACTCGGCGATAGCGATCGCTTTAAAACATTTGCAGGAGCCGGTGGAAGATCCACGAAAATATGCTGCAGATCTTCCTGATAGCATTCGGAATATCATTCTTAAAGCTTTAGAAAAAGATCCTGAGAAGCGGTTTAGTTCAGCAAAGGAAATGATGCAGGAACTGCGCTATGCTTTGCCGACAGACTGGCGAAGTGAACCTAATTGGTCAGTTCCCCGAAAGGAACCGGCGATTCCACCGGAAGAAACATCGGCAAGCCAAGCACCAAATCCAGAAGAGCCAGATGAGCAAGAATCGACCCCTCCAAAAACCCCATCTAGAGCCCAAGAACGACCAAAAGTTGGAGAAGAAACCCTTACACGGTTGGCGCGATTGGGTAATGTATCTGCCGACGGGGATAAAACAATTTTGCAACGAACAGCGATTTGGTTAGAAAATGTGCAAGCCAATATGCCATGGTGGCAAAAGGTATTATTCGGCCTTTTTACGATTGCTGTTATTATTACTTTAACTTTTATCGGCTTTACTTTTGCCATCAAGTTATTTACTTCTGGCGGAAACAGTGATCCAGATTCCTCGATAGCTACTTCCGAAGCGATACAACTGGATGACTATCAAGGAATGAAATTAGAAGAGGCTCAAAGTGCTTTGGAGAGCAAAGGTCTTGAGGTAGAGGTGGATCAGAGTGAGGTAAATGGCAAGTATGAACCAGGAGTGGTTCATGGGCAAAATCCCGAAGCAGGTGAGAGTGTAAAGAAGGGTGAGAGTGTGATACTCTTCGTCAATCCAACAGATATGATTCAGGTACCTGACTTTACGGGACAGTGGCAATCACGAGCTGAAAATTGGGGTAGGAGTAATGGTGTCGATGTTTCAGTGAAGTTTTGGAACTTTGGTCGAGCTGGGGGTCGTGTTTATGAACAAGTGCCAGGGCCCAATGAATACATGACGAAAGATCAAAAATTAACAATTTGGGTTCACGATCGTAGAGGAAATAGTGCTCCTCCTTCCCAGGGTGGAGAAGCCGATTAGATTTTAAGATGGATTTGGGGCGTACTGTCCATATTCCTTCTTTGCACCATCAATACATAGGTGCTACGCCCCTGATATCGTTTGGCTCTAGTTTAAGAGAATAAATAAACCTATAGGAGGTCTTTCATGCCAGAAGGGCAAATCGTGCGGGCAGTTGGCGGTTTTTATTATGTACGGACAACAGAGGGGGATATTGAATGTCGTGCCCGCGGCGTGTTTAAGAAAAAGAAGTTGACGCCGTTGGTGGGGGACTGGTGTCTTTATGAGCGGACGGGAGATGGAAAAGGGGTCATTACCCAATTACATCCCCGGAAAACGGAACTGCTCCGCCCGCCAATTGCAAATGTGGAACAGGCGATTATCGCCTGTTCCCTTTATGAACCCCCTTTTCATCCGCTACTTGTAGATCGGCTTTTGGTTCATATTGAGCGGGCTGGACTGGAAGCTGTAATTTGTCTTACCAAGTTGGATTTAGTTTCCACTGAGGAAGAAGTGGAAAAGATTCGGTCTCTTTATACTCCTTTGGGGTACCCTGTTTTGGCCGTAAGTGTCAAAACGGAAGTAGGATTGGAAGAGCTTAAAGAAAAGCTACGCGGAAAATTAACGGTTTTTGCGGGCCAGTCAGGTGTTGGGAAATCTTCATTGTTAAACCACCTTTATCCTCCCTTTAACTTGGAAGTAGGGGAGGTAAGCAAGCGACTGAGAAGGGGCCGTCACACTACGCGACATGTAGAAATTCTTGATTTACCAGAAGGAGGTCAGGTGGCAGATACTCCTGGCTTTAGTCAATTAACGATGGAAGGAATTGAAGTGGAAGAGTTGGAACAATATTTCCCAGAAATTTTCCAGCGGTCTATTGATTGTCGCTTTCGTGGTTGTTTGCATCAACAAGAACCTGGGTGTGCGGTTCGTAGTGCGGTGGAGGATGGGGAGATTAGTACCAGTCGATACCAGCACTATTTGCAATTTATTGAGGAAATTAATCGGCAGCGGAGGTATTAGCAAGATGATTAAAATTGCACCATCCATTTTGTCAGCAAATTTTGCTCGTTTAGGAGAAGAAATCAAAGAGGTTGAGGCAGCGGGTGCAGATTGGATTCATATTGATGTGATGGATGGTCATTTTGTGCCCAATCTTACCATCGGTCCCTTGATTGTAGAAGCAGTTCGTCCCCATACAAAATTGCCTTTGGATGTTCATTTGATGATTGAAGAGCCGGACAAGTATATTTCAGCTTTTGTAAAAAGTGGCGCAGATTGGATTACAGTACACCAAGAAGCCTGTCCTCATCTCCACCGAACCCTTTCATTAATTAAGGAGCAAGGTGTCCGAGCAGGGGTTGCGATTAATCCCGGTACACCACTGGTGATGATTGAGCCAATCTTAGAGGAAGTGGATCTGGTTTTGTTAATGACCGTAAATCCTGGTTTTGGAGGGCAAAAATTTATCCCGTCGGTTCTTTCTAAAATTAGTCAACTGCGGTCTTTATTAGATCAAAGGGGTTTATCGGATGTAAGGATTGAAGTGGACGGGGGAATTAATGCGACTACGGCCTCTAAAGTAGTTGCCAGCGGAGCAGATGTGCTGGTGGCAGGTTCTGCAATCTTTGGAGAAGCGGATCGGAAGGCTGCATTGGAAGCAATTCGAAATGGAGCGGCCGGTGCATTAGATGCAAAATAATCAATTGCGCCCCCAACGGGTTGTAATTGTTACTGGCGGGGAAATCGAAACAGGGGATTTACAGCAAATTCACTCCACCGATTGGGTTATCGGAGTAGATGGAGGGGTTGTTGCCTTGTTAAATCAGGGAATAATCCCTCAGATGGCGGTAGGCGATTTTGATACAGCAGGAGCCGGGATTTATTCTGAACTACTCCAACGAAAGGTTAGAGTAAAAAAATTACCCCGTGCAAAGGGGCTTACAGATACCCATTATGCGGTTGAACAGGCACTTGCTTTGAAACCTAAGACAATTGTGCTACTTGGAGCATTGGGCGGATCCCGATTTGATCATGCATTGGGCAATCTTTTTCTATTGGAGAAAATGAAGTTAGCCGGTGTTATGGGTGTGATTTGGAGTCAAAAAAGTGTTGTTCGTTTACTTGTTGGACCTGAAGAAGTAAACATCAACGCCAGCTCCTATTCCTATCTTTCTCTTCTTCCCATAACAGAACAGGTGTCAGGTGTAACCTTAACCGGCTTTCTTTACCCTCTTCACCAAGCGACGCTACGGAGGGGGGATACCCTGGGCATCAGTAATGAAATAACAGGTCCACGGGGTAAAATTGCGGTAAAGAAAGGTAAATTATTGGTAATAGAAAGCAAGGATTAAATCGCAATTCTGATTTCCTATACAAAGTACTTGCACCAGTATTCATTGGCCAAGTGCTTTTTTTATTTGGAAAATTAAATTTTAATTTAAAGTGTAAAACTAGGGATCCTGTTCTAGGCACACTTTTTTACCTATAGAATATACATAAGTGAAGGTTAGCCATGAGCGGATAGGAAAACGGGTTGATGAGGAGGGGTAGGGGTGAAGTTTTATACCATTAAACTCCCGAAGTTCCTTGGCGGGATGGTTAAAGCTCTTATAAGTATGTTTAACAAAGAAAAATAAGATCATAAATTTCTTCTCCCTCACAATTTGTGGGGGATTTTTGGATTTGTGACAAGTTACATTAAATAGGGTGGGGTGATGCTGCTTGAGGAAAGGATGCAGCACACCCAAACCCTACTCATCCAGATTGCCCTTGGATACAATCAGGATTGAGACCCACTTCGACTGGTCCATTGACAAAGGGTTTTCAAAATTAGGCGCGGGTAACCTTACCTGATTTTAGGGCTTTGGTACTTACATAGACACGCTTTGGTTTACCATCGACAAGAATTCGTACTTTTTGGACGTTTGCTCCCCATTTGCGCCGGGTTTTCCGATGGGAGTGGCTTACTCTATTGCCGGTACCTCCCTGTTTACCTGTCACAAAGCATCGCCGGGCCATACTCTCCACCTCCTGTTTACGGTAAAACGCATGTTGACGCGTTTTTGTTTTTTTATTTTCGCGTTCACTTTGAAACACTCGCTTATTTTATCATAGGGTATCTCTACTTGCAAGAAGTCTCCCTGTCGTTTAAGATAATGGCAGTCCTTTTAATCCATGATTGAATATTGTACAATTGGGCTGTGATTGACCAAGCGAAGACCATAATCCAAAAGGGTGGCATTGTACTGCAGTTGTGAATTGAGCAACGGGCACCTTTGTGATAGAAAACAATGAAGACAAGAACACTTTACGGCAGCCCTCAGAAGACAACTTAATTGCAAAGCTTCATAAGGGGTATTTTTAAGTGCATGTTGCTTGAAAGCTGTGAAAAACTACACTCTACAGTACTGCAGCTTGGTTATTCAAAGGGGCAATCATATTGTGAAGAGGAGGGAGAGGGCGCATACTCTCCGCGCGAAAAAGCGGTCTGAAGCGCCTGATTCTATGACATTGGAACTATCAACCGATCAGGGGAAAATCGATGTATCCGATGAGGTAATTGCGACGATTGCCGGGTTTGCGGCCACGGATTGTTATGGTTTGGTGGGAATGGCTTCGCGGAGTCAATTAAAAGATGGTATCGCTGAATTATTAGGGCGAGAAAATTGGAGTAAAGGGATTGAAGTAAAATATGAACAAGGTGAGCTTGCCGTCGATTTATACATTATCGTAAGTTACGGAACGAAAATTTCTGAGGTTGCGCACAATGTACAATCTAAGGTTAAATATACGTTGAGCGAAACCGTCGGAATTGATGTAAGCCGTGTAAATATATTTGTACAAGGAGTTCGATTGGCAAGCGAAGAGTGAAGGAGGGGCACGATTGGGATATCAGCAAATTGATGCGACATGTTTTTCTAATATGATTCGGGCGGGGGCGGAAAATCTCGCCCGCAAGGTCGAAGAAGTAAATGCACTTAACGTCTTCCCAGTGCCAGACGGAGATACCGGAACCAATATGAATTTGACAATTGCCTCAGGTGTTCGTGAGATGGAGCAGGTGAACTCCAACCACGTTGGAAAATTAGCTGAGGCGTTGTCCAAAGGTTTGTTAATGGGGGCACGTGGAAATTCAGGTGTTATCTTATCGCAATTGTTCCGTGGTTTTAGTAAGTATATGGCAGAGCAAGATGTGATCACAGGTCGCCAATTGGCGGATGCTTTTAAGCATGGGGTAGATACTGCTTATAAAGCAGTTATTAAACCCGTTGAGGGGACAGTTTTAACTGTTTCGCGGGAGGCAGCAGAAAGTGGAGTAATCCGTTCGCGGCAAACAGAGGATCCCGCTGAAGTGATGGCCGCGATACTAAATGAAGCAAAACGTTCTTTAGAGAGAACGCCAGATCTACTACCTATTTTGGCTAAAACAGGGGTTGTGGATGCTGGAGGCCAAGGTTTGGTCTATATCTATGAAGGGATGTTAAACGCCTTACGGGGTGAAGTTGTTGAGTCTGAGGTGAAAAAGCCAGAGACTGCTGCTACCACTGCAGTGGATTCTTTAAGTGAAATTGCCCATAGTAAAAATGCACAATCTAAGATCGGGTTAGAAGAGATTGAACATGGCTATTGTACAGAGTTTATTATCAAATTAAATCCCGGCTGGCGAAAAACGGAACCCTTTGATGAGGAAGCGTTTCGGCGTGAAGTAGGTGCTTACGGAGATTCCTTATTAGTCGTTTGTGATGATGATTTAGTAAAGCTACATATTCATGCCGAAAAGCCAGGGGATGTCCTTAATGTAGCGATCCGTTACGGCGATTTGACGCGAATCAAAATCGATAATATGCGTGAACAGCATTCTGAGCTGATTCAGCATGATCAAGAGGTGGCACCAACTGAAGAGAATGTGCCAGCTTTAGAAGAAGCACCAGAGCCGAAGCGCTATGGTATAATTACAGTTTCTACAGGTGACGGACTTGATGAAATTTTCCGTAGTCTCGGAGTAGATCAAGTAATTGAAGGCGGACAGACGATGAATCCCAGTACGGAAGATATCGTACGAGCCATTCAAAAAACATCGTCAGAACATGTGTTTGTTTTGCCGAATAACAAAAACATTATTCTGGCTGCAGAGCAAGCAGCAGAGGTGGTTGATGTACCCGTTACAGTCCTGCCGACCAAATCAATTCTACAGGGGCTTACTGCTCTTTTATCCTTTGATTCAGAAGCAGATCCGGAACAAAATGAGCAAAATATGATGAACAGTCTGCAAGGAGTAAAGTCTGGAGAAGTCACTTATGCTGTCCGTGATTCACAAATGGATGGAAAGATGATTAAAGAAGGAGATTTCTTAGGGATTTGTGAAGGGAAGATTGAGTCTGTCGGAGGCAGCTTACTTGCGACATCTCGAGATCTATTGCAGCGAATGTTAGGTAACGGTGCTGATCTGGTAACGATTATTTATGGGAAAGATGTTACTGATGCACAGGTAAAAGATCTGACAGACTTTATGAAAAGGAGTTATCCTGAAGTAGAGATTGAGGTTCATTACGGTGGTCAACCGCTTTACTTTTTCCTTTTTGGAGTAGAATAACAGGAGGTGCACGATATGAAAAAAATAAAGATTATTACGGATAGTACAGCCGATATTCCTAGTGAACTTCTTGAGGAATTGAATATTGGTGTTGTGCCACTTAAAGTTCACTTAAAGGGAGAAACTTATATCGATGGTGTTACCATTCAACCCAGTGAATTCTACAAGTTGTTACAAGAAAGCGATGAGCTTCCCACTACCTCTCAACCTTCACCAGTAGATTTTGTAGAAAAGTATCGAGAAGCAAAAGAAGCTGGATACGAAGAGATTATCTCGATCCATTTATCCTCTGCATTAAGTGGCACCTATCAGTCAGCGATGTTAGCAAAGTCGATGGTAGAAGACGAAGTGAATGTGGAGGTCATTGATTCCAAAGGAGCTTCATATGCTTTTGGTATCATTGTAGTGGAAGCTGCGCGCGCCGCGCAAGCAGGCCGATCCCTAGAGGAATGTGTCGCATTGGTGAATCGACTCATTAAAGAAAGTTATGTCCTGTTCCTGGTTGATACTCTCGATTATTTATTGAAAGGTGGGCGGATTGGCAAAGCCTCCGCAGTTGTAGGTTCACTTCTAAATATTAAGCCAATTCTCTCCTTAAGCGATGAGGGAGAAGTTTATCCTGTCGAAAAAGTGCGTGGTAAAAGCAAAGCAGTAGAACGTGTATTTCAGCTTGTAGGAGAGAATCTACCTTCTGGTCCAGTACGTGCTGCGGTGATGCATAGTGAAGCCCCGGAAGAAGCGAAAAAATGGGCAGATCGACTTTCTGACACCTTTGGTGTTAAGGATTTGATTACAACCTATGTTGGCCCCGTAATTGGTACACATACAGGTCCAAAAACCGTTGCCGTGGTTCTGATCCCAACCAGCGAAACGTAAGAGAAGGTCAATGTGAAGCAAGTGGGGTGAAGTGCGACAAGGAGGAAGCCAAATGAAATACCGTACGGTTTTCGATATTATAGGTCCAGTTATGATCGGTCCCTCCAGTTCTCATACGGCTGGAGCGGCCCGTATCGGGCGTACAGCTCGTGCGCTCTTTGGTCGTAAGCCAAAGAAGGCGATCATCACTTTTTACGGATCTTTCGCAAAAACGTACCGTGGACACGGCACTGATGTTGCGATCGTAGGTGGCTTGCTCGACTTTGACACTTTTGACCAGCGGATCTCCCGTTCGTTGGATATTGCCAAGGAGCAAGGACTAGAGGTTACCTTCCGTACCTCTGAAGAAGTTCTTGATCATCCCAATACTGCCCGAGTATATTTGGAAGATGATGAAAGATCGATGGAAGTAGTTGGGATCTCTATCGGTGGTGGGAAAATTGAAATTACTGAATGGAACGGCTTTGATATAAAATTAACAGGCAATTCACCCGCCTTGTTTGTCCTACATCGGGATCGTTTTGGGGCGATTGCTTCTGTAGCAAGTGTACTCGCCAAGTATAAGATCAATATTGGATTTATGCAGGTTTCCCGAAAGGAAAAAGGGGCCAGTGCTTTGATGATTATTGAGACGGACCAGAAAGTAGGAGAAGAGATTCAAGCCGAGGTAGCCCAACAGCCGGACATTACTCAGGTAAGTGCGATATTCTAATGGTAGTGAGGGATTGAGTTTTTCGTGAGCAGTAGTCCAACGAAATGGGGGATATTACTGTGAAATTTCGCACAATTGCTGAATTGGTGGAGATAGCGGAATCAGAAGAAATGTTGATATCTGAAGTGATGATTCAAGCCGAAATGGAAGCAACAGGAAAAAGTCGTGAGGAAATTTTTAATGAGATGAGCAGCCATCTCGATGTGATGGAAGAGGCTGTAAAACGGGGTCTATCGGAAGATATTCGATCCCGGAGTGGGCTGACAGGGGGAAATGCTCGAAAGATTCAACAGTACCTTGAGTCGGATCGGCCTCTTTTATCGGGGCGGTACGTTTTGGAAGCGGTTGCTCGTGCGACGGCTACATCAGAAGTAAATGCTGCAATGGGTACCATTGTAGCAACTCCCACTGCAGGGGCCTGCGGGATTTTGCCCGGGTGTATCTTTACTGCAGCAGAGCGATTAAATAGTGACCGAGAAGCCATGGTTCGCGGGTTGTTTGTTGCTGGTGCAGTTGGTTTTGTCATTGCTAATAACGCTTTTATCTCTGGAGCAGCGGGAGGATGTCAAGCTGAAGTAGGTTCTGCGACAGCGATGGCTGCTGCAGCTGTGGTGGAGATGGCCGGAGGAACAGCAAGTGAGTCGGCTGAAGCGTTAGCTATTGCCTTAAAGAACCTACTCGGCTTAGTATGTGACCCTGTAGCGGGTCTTGTTGAAGCACCTTGTACGAAGCGGAACGCGATGGGTGCAGCCATTGCCATGGTAGCAGGGGATATGGCTCTAGCAGGTGTGAAGAGTGTCATTCCCCCTGATGAGGTTATTGAAGCGATGTATCGAATTGGTCGAGATATGCCGGTCTCTTTGAAAGAGACAGCTTTAGGCGGTTTGGCCGCAACGCCAACTGGACGGGAGCTGGAACGAAAAATATTTGGGGAGTCAGAAATATAAATGCGGTTGGAAGAGATTCCAGTCACTACTTTAAAAGGAATAGGAGTGGAGCGAGCCAAGGATTTATCCACAATGGGGATCCAAACAATCGCAGATCTCCTTCTGTATTTTCCCTACCGGTATGAAGATTATCGGTTAATCCCATTGACCGAAGCCTCTGATGGTGAGCGAATCACGATTCGGGGGAAACTATTGGCTCAACCAAGTTTGGCGTGGTTTGGAGCTAAAAAATCACGACTTGTGGCTCAGGCAGAGGTTGATCGACTTAAAATTTTGATTATATGGTATAACCAGCCATTTTTAAAAAAACAGCTGATTCCCGGAAAAACCATGGTAGTGGTTGGGAAGTGGGATAGTCGACGGATGCAACTAGTAGCTGAGCGAACGTTTATGCATCCAAAAGAGCAAGAACAAGTATTGGGGCGACTAACTCCTGTATATTCTGTTGCGGGGTCAATTAAGGTAAATTGGTTACGAAAAAAAATTTATGAAGCCTTTACGCAATACGGAAGGGAAATTAAGGAAATCTTACCTGAAGATCTTGTGCAAAGATATCGCTTGATGGATCGAGCCCGAGCAATGTATTATCTTCATTTTCCTCGCAATATAAAAGAGGGACAGCTTGCACGGCGGCGAATGGTATATGAGGAGTGTTTTCTTCACGAGTTAAGATGGGCAATTCATCGACAGCAAATGCGACAGCGACAAAAGGGGATTTCTCACCAATTTGATCAGGATCAGCTAGAGGCGTGGATATCCCGCCTCCCCTTTACATTAACTGCAGCACAACGGCGGGTAATTGATGAGATTTTGGCTGATCTCAAAAGGCTAGGACCGATGAATCGTCTGCTACAGGGAGATGTTGGTTCTGGTAAAACCGTTGTTGCTGCTGCGGCCCTTTATGCCAATTATTTGAGTGGCTACCAAGGGGCCTTGATGGTACCAACGGAAATCCTGGCAGAGCAACATTTCCGTTCATTAAATGAGCTCCTTGCCTATGAAGAAATTAAAATTGTGATGCTTACTGGGAGCTGTTCGAATCGTCAGAGAAAAGAGCTGTTAGCGATGATCGCTGCGGGTGAAGCGGATGTGATCGTTGGTACACAGGCATTAATCCAGGAAGGAATTCAATTTGCAAAACTGGGCTTGGTGATTACAGATGAACAACATCGTTTCGGGGTAAAACAGCGGGCCATGTTAAGGGAAAAGGGGCATGCGCCTGATGTTCTTTCCATGACAGCTACTCCAATTCCCCGAACCTTAGCTATTACCTTATATGGGGATATGGATGTATCCGTTATTGACGAATTACCAGCAGGAAGAGAGCCTGTTGCCACATATTGGGTCAAACCCAATCTTTGGCCCCGAGTGATGGAGCACATTCGCAAGGAGTGCGAGGCGGGACACCAGGTTTATATTATTTGTCCGTTGATCGAGGAGTCCGAGAAGTTAGATTTGGAAAATGCCTATGCCGTTTATGAACAGCTTACGAAAGAATTAGCTCCGATCCGGGTAGGGCTTCTTCATGGCAAATTGGCACCGGCAGAAAAAGAAGAAGTGATGCGTTGCTTTGTAGAAGGAACGGTTCAAGTGCTCGTTTCGACGACTGTTGTAGAAGTGGGAGTAAATGTACCTCGTGCTACCTTGATGGTAATCTATGATGCCGACCGTTTTGGTTTGGCGCAATTACACCAGCTACGGGGACGTGTCGGCCGGGGAGGCGGAGCGGCAACCTGTATTCTGGTAGCGGATCCCAAGTCGGAGAACGGGATTGAACGGATGCGTGTGATGACAGAGACCAATGATGGTTTTGAGATTGCCCGTCGAGATTTAGAGTTGCGTGGTCCAGGGGAGTTTTTTGGGGTTCGTCAATCGGGATTACCTGAATTTCGTTTGGCAGATCTTGTCCGGGATCAGGCTGTTTTTGCTGCCGCCCGTAATGATGTAGCCCAGTTAGTGCAAAAAGAAGATTTTTGGGAGCGTTCTGAACTTAGATGGTTACATGAGTGGTTGCGAGATATTAAAATAGGCAGTACCAATTTTGATTAGACAAGTTTTACTCAGGGTATTTTTACATATGAATATAGTTGTGATCAGAAAAAGGCCAGATTCCAAAAAAACCTGGAGGAGTGGGGGGTCCTCCAGGTTTGGGTAGGGGTTCCTACGGATGGTGTGGGCCTTTTTTGTTCCTCTTACGTTTGGACCGCTGTCCGTACCGCAGGGAGATCTGCAGCAAAGCCTCGACCATGCGGACCACCGTAGAGAATAGTACAATCCACTTCTCCACGTCACTCCCTCCCTCCATAGTTATTGGTCGAGCTTTGACCAACTCCCACGATGACGGGGAAGAGTGAAGAAAGAGATTCCTAGGAATGACGCGGTTTTTATTAGAAACATTGATTGCTCATATATATCTGAGTGAATTTATAGAATATACTGCAAACATCACTTGTTGTAGATGAAGAGGGTGTTGGCCTAATTTAAATATACCAGATATACCCAGTAGTGTAAATGCTCAGTAGAAATATTACTAATTTTTTTCAGTAAATTTAGCGACGATATAAAAATGAGAGGCGATGGTCCAGGCGATTTACCGCATGATACACATATAAATAGAGAGTAGAGAACAAGGAGGGAACAAATTGAGTGAAAAAGAGCGATTTTATGCTGAGCTGGTTCAAGTGATTAATCGTACACTGGGGCGTAGGGCCGTTACAGTGGAACGGGTACGTCGAACAGTAAATGAAGCAAAGCGAGTAAAAAAGATGGAAGGTGTTCCTGGACTTTTAGCCTATGCGACCAATCTTGCTGACCGTCTGTTTACACCGAGGGAAGCAGAAATGTTAAAGGAATCCCCCTACAAAAAAGCATATACTGACCGAATGATTGATTTACTGGTACATGAAAAGATATTAACTCCTCTACAAGGACGAATGTTAAAGCGTACCGTTCGCTAGGAAAAGGAGGCATTTCCCCATTCATATAAAAGATAGATGTTTATCATGGACGGGCATCGGCCAATTGACATAGGGTAACAGTGTCGGAAAGAAAGGATGAAAGGAGGGGAAAGGAATGCAACATCGGGCAAGAGGACCTGGAATTCGCCGAAAACCTTGGGCTTCCTCCAAATTGGCTTGGCTCCAGGAACGACTTGGAAAATTTTTCGAGCAAGCCCCACGACAGTTTTCAGAGGGAGAAAGACTTCCTTCCAGAGATCATGAGCGATCCAATTTTTATCAATCCCCAAGTAAAAAAGAACGAAGTGGAGAATCTCGATCTCCGCAATGGACTCCTGAGATGCCGGCTTACAATCAAAGAAGAGAAATCAATAGAGTAAGAGAGCCTTCTCGGAGTTCTTTGCCTTGGAATGAAGAGAAGATCCCGCCTTACTTTCAAGATCCCTATGGTTGGGACTTAGATATGAGACTGTGGGACGAAAGAGAAGTGCCTCCATGGGCCTCCACGAATCCTCCGAATTCGCGAAGTCATGATAAGAATCATCGTCGTGAAACCAGTAATGAGGCAGTTCCCTATAGACCGGAAGAATTCTATGATTGGGAGTTTATGCCTCCACTCCCAATGCGTCGAAATCAAGGTGAAACATCTCGGATGAGTCGTCCATCGATCAGTCCAATCGAAGTTCCTAAAAGAGGGTATGAAGAAATGCCCTCTTCTTACGATGAAACAGAGCAACTAGCTCGGGGACAGGTAAAAAGATACTCATCCCAGCCAGCTCATAGAAGGATCAAAAGAAGAAGACGCTATCAAAGGATATAATAAGAGTGATAAACATAAAAAAATTGCCCGCTGGGTAAAACCCGGCGAGCCTCATTCATCCGCCACAGGCGGATGTTTTAATGGGAGAGGAGAAACCGGAGGAAGAGCTTATGGGGAAACGTAAGTCTTCTCCGTGTTGTGACATCGTCTCTTATCGACGTGTCACCCCTAGTGTTACCGTTGTGAGGAAAAAATATACATGTTACAGAAAAAAAGTGCAGGATATTTTCGTGTAGCGAGGGATTGTGGTAGGATAAAAATTGTGAAACCCAAGGATAGAAGGTGTAGATTATGCGCGTGATTGCAGGTTCGGCGCGTGGAGTAAGGTTGCAATCTCTCCCCGGAAAAGATGTTCGTCCGACGACGGACAGGATTAAAGAAACCCTTTTTAATGTAATTGGTCCTTTTTTTGATGGTGGTAAGGTTTTAGATCTATTTGCAGGGACTGGAGCCTTAGGGATTGAAGCACTCAGTCGGGGAGCGGAAGAGGCAATCTTTGTGGAACGATCTCGTGCCGTAAAGCATGTCCGAGATAATCTTAAACGAGCTGGCTTTCACCGGCAGGCAGAAGTATTTCATCAAGATGCTCGGAGAATTCTCCCTTTTCTTATCAAACGAGCTCTTCGCTTCGATCTTATTTTTTTGGATCCTCCCTATCTCGATCCAATTCTCTTACCCATTTTAGAAAGGATTGATCGTGGTAAACTGTTAGATAAGGATGGAATACTTGTTGCCGAGCATTCAGTTAAATATGTCTTGCCTGAAAAAGTGGGCTCGTTGGTGGTAACGCGCACTCTTCACTTTGGGGATACCATCATTGATCTTTATCAACACTGTGCAGAATCTTAGAGGAGGTGCCGCTAGTGAGCATTGCAGTATATTCGGGAAGTTTTGATCCCATTACATATGGCCATCTTGATATTATTCAACGAGGGGCACAAATCTTTGACCACCTGATTGTGGCTGTGTTCCATAATTCGGACAAGCAGCCTCTCTTTACTGTAGAGGAGCGGTGTGCGATGATCCGTGAAGCTACCGCAGATATAAAAAATGTGGAAGTAGATAGCTTTGATGGACTCGTAGTGGATTATATTCGTCGCCGTGGGGCAGATGTTATACTTCGTGGGTTACGTGCTATTTCGGACTTTGAGTATGAGCTGAAAATTGCTTCCATCAATCGGAAAATGTATGATCGGGCTGAAACGATGTTTTTGATGACGAATAACAAACATTCCTTTATCAGTTCCGGGATGGTAAAAGAAGTTGCTCGTCATGGTGCAGATGTGTCTGACCTCGTACCAGAAGCATCCAATCGAGCTCTTCGTAAGAAATTTGCAATAAAATAATTGATCTTAGGCTAAGGATTTGATACTTGCCGACACTTGTGCAAAGGACAGTTTATCCACGTCTAAGAGGAAAAAGGTGTAGGATGGTTGCTATCCCAATCAGGAATAACAAAAATGCTGTACAGATCAGCCCGATCGTCATCGGGATATTCACCGCAGAATAAGTTGTGGTAGCTGAGAATAAGGAAAGATTAGCAGGAAGGATTGCTTCTTGTGATAAAAAATATTTGTGCACTGGATGCCAGATGAGAAGTGTAATAACTGCAGCAAATAATCCATGGAGAAGACGGGCAAAAAGATAAGGAAGATAACGGATATCCGTTTTACTTAGAATACTGGCAACTTGAGCATGGACGGATAAACCACTCCAAGAAGTGATCGCTCCTGCAATCGCAATTTTATATGAGAGCGGAATATGTTCTGGCGCGAGGCTGGCTGTCTGTGCACCTAATGTCATCTCAAAGAAGCCAGCGATTAGGGCATGTGAAAGTTCAGAAGGAATTTGAAATAGACTAAGCAGTAGACCAAGTGGGTACTCCCAAAAAGAGATCCAACCTAAATGGATCAGGGCATCCAAAATAACAGCGAAGAGCATGATAAAGCCACCGATCATAAAGGATGTGTTAAGAGACGACATCATTGCGTCTCCCATTAACTTCCCAAGACTTCTTCCGTCTTTCATCCGTGCCCGATGCATTGCTTTTAGTGCACGTAGGAGAAAGAAACTTTTTCCTTCCGATGGAATTGGGGTAGTTTCCCCATTGGGATCATGAAAACGCATCAATAAACCCAGAAGAATGCTTGCTGAATAGTGAGCAATTGCAAGAATCAGTCCCAAGGAAGCATCGTGAAAAAAGCCGACTGCGATGGCCCCAAACATAAAGAGGGGGTTGGAGGCATTGGTAAAGGAGGCTAAGCGCTCTCCTTCACTACGTGTGATCAGCTTTTGTTCACGCAGTCGGGCAGTTAATTTGGCGCCAATTGGATAACCGGAGGCGAGGCCAACAGCCATGACAAAGCCACCAGCTCCAGGGACACGAAAAAGTGGTCGCATCAAAGGCTCAAGAAGGACACCCATAAAATGAACAACTCCAAAACCCATTAATAACTCAGAAGCGACAAAAAAAGGGAGTAACGATGGGAAAACAACTTCCCACCAGATTTTTAAACCTTTTAATGATGAGTGAAAGGATTGCTCTGGAAATCCAATTAATATCATCGCTAAAAATAAGGCTACAGTAGCCAATAGGATGGTTTGCAGACGTGATCGGAGGATGGGGTGGTTAAATTGCATCGAATTCCTCCTGTATAATCGTATTGCTTCCATATTTACGCAGGTGTTGTCCAAAATAGACCGGAAAGCCTTTGTTCACAAGTGATTGGGGAAAGTAATTGCCTCCAGTTAGCGAAAGGAACACTTGGCTTTATATAAAAGGGATGCTTACGAATAGCAGCACGAAAAGAGGGGATACCCAATGGCAAGACCAAAGGTGGGACTGGCACTTGGTTCAGGTGCTGCTCGGGGATTGGCCCATATTGGCGTATTAAAAGTGTTTCAGCAGGAAGGGATTCCTGTAGACATGATTGCGGGAAGTAGTATGGGTAGTCTCGTCGCTGTCCTATATGCAAACCAGTTAGACTTGGAGATGCTGGAGCAATTAGCAATTCATTTGAAAAGGAAGCATTGGCTTGATTTTAAAGTACCGGGCTTAGGTTTTATTGCAGGTGATCGCATTAAAGAGCTGGTGCGTCTTTTGACACATGGTAAACAATTAGAAGAGCTAGCAATTCCCACAGCGGTGATTGCTACAGATTTATTAAAAGGGGAACGTGTTGTTTTTTCTTCAGGTCCTATTGACCATGCAGTTCGAGCTAGCATTTCCATTCCTGGGATCTTTGAGCCGGTGATGGACGATGGACGAGTGTTAGTTGATGGAGGGGTAATTGATCGTGTTCCAGTTTCAGCCGTTCGTGATTTGGGAGCTGATTTAGTGATCGCGGTGGATGTTGCTCCCCATGGAACAGATGCGAAGGTAGAAGGAATCTTTGATGTGATTCTTCAGACGATAAGTCTGATGGAACGGGAAATAATGAACAATCAACTCTTAATGGCTGATGTGCTCATTCATCCGGATGTAACAGCAATCAACCCAACTGCATTTTCCCAGGCCAAAGAGTGTATCCGTCTGGGAGAGGAGGCAGCACGGTCACAGATTAAGGAGATTAAGGAATTGGTCCAAGGGCGGGAGGTGTAACTGTGCAGAGGACTTTTCGATGGTCCGCATATACATGGGGGGTACTTCTTGCCCTAGTGGGAATTGCGGCGATCCTGTGGTTTGTTCCAGTTCCTTACTATATATCGGAGCCTGGGTCTGCTCTTGATGTAGGAACAATGGTTCAAATTGAAGGCGGTGAAAAGTCACAGGGAGCCTTTTTTTTAACCACCGTTTCGATGAAAGAAGCGAATATCTTCTGGTACTTATATAGTGGAATTTCCCCATATATGAAGCGGATTCCCAAAGAAGAGGTTCATCGGGATGATGAGTCATCGGAAGAGTACTTTCGACGACAGATGGAAGTGATGCAGGCATCTCAAGATGACTCGATTATTGCTGCTTACCGTTACGCTGGAAAGAAAGTAGATGTAAAAAATAACGGTGTGATCGTCCTTGAGCGAATGGAACAGATGCCTGCGTCGAAGGAATTGGTCCTGGGTGA
Source organism: uncultured Thermoactinomycetaceae bacterium (assembly GCA_937975135.1). Classification (GTDB taxonomy): domain Bacteria; phylum Bacillota; class Bacilli; order Thermoactinomycetales; family CALJVA01; genus CALJVA01. The sequence continues at coordinate 99,306 of CALJVA010000022.1, forward strand.
TATCATCCAAGCAGTGGATGGCAAAAAGGTGCTTACTTCAGAAGAGCTATTAAAAGCTTTGGAAGGAAAAAAAGCCGACGAAGAGGTTCGTCTGACCATCCGACGTAATGGCAAAGAGATCGAGAAAAACGTAAAACTAGGACAGTTACCTGCTAAATCGGATGAGCCGCCACGAGCAGGCCTTGGAATTGTCCCCCTTACAGATCGAACAGTTAAGGCAACGCCTGCAGTGCGTGTCGAGCTGGAGGGGGTGGGGGGGCCTTCCGCCGGCTTGATGTTTGCTCTGGAAATCATTGATCAGTTAACGCCTGGAGATTTAACCCATGGCAAAAAGATCGCCGGAACGGGAACGATGTCCCCTGATGGAAAAGTAGGCCAGATTGGTGGCGTAGAGCACAAAGTAGTAGCAGCAGCCCGTAAAGGAGCAGATTACTTTTTTGTTCCTGCGGATGTGGAGCCTGGAGATACAAATTATCAAAAAGCAAAAAAAACAGCACAACAAATCGGCACTTCGATGAAAATAGTTCCCGTTCGTACTTTACAGGAAGCAGTGAATTACCTTCAGGAACTACCGAGTAGTGGGGGATAAATGAGTAACTAAGATTTGGAGGATTGGCGAATGGAAATAGGCGTGACAACATTTGTGGAAACAACTCCCGATCCCGAAACTGGTCAATTGATTAGCCATGCAGAGCGGTTACGAGAAGTGGTGGAAGAGATTGTTCTTGCGGATGAAGTTGGTTTAGATGTATTTGGGGTTGGGGAGCATCATCGGAAAGATTTTGCTGCTTCGGCTCCTGCTGTTGTTCTTGCTGCTGCGGCATCACGCACGAAAAGAATTCGGCTAACAAGTGCTGTTACGGTGCTGTCTTCCGATGATCCAGTTCGGGTATTTCAGGACTTTGCGACACTTGATGGCATATCCAATGGGCGAGCGGAAATCATGGCGGGAAGAGGGTCATTTATTGAATCCTTTCCGTTGTTTGGCTACGATTTAAATGATTATGAAGAGTTGTTTGAGGAAAAGCTTGATCTACTGTTGAAAATTTGCCAGGATGAAAAAGTGAGCTGGAAAGGGAAACACCGTCCGGCCATCAATAATCTCGGTGTCTATCCGCGTCCGGTTCAAAATCCACTACCTGTTTGGATCGGAAGCGGCGGTACGCCACAGTCCGTTGTACGAGCGGGAGCCCTTGGATTGCCTCTTGCCCTAGCGATTATTGGAGGGAGACCCGTGCAGTTCGCCCCTCTCGTGCAACTATATAAAAAGGTTGCAGCGGAAGCAGGCCACGATGTATCCAAGTTACCTGTGGCATCTCATTCCCATGGTTTTGTTGCCGAAACCGATGAAGAAGCAGCAGATAAATTTTTCCCATCCACGCAATATATGATGAATGTGATTGGACGTGAACGAGGATGGGGTCATTACGATCGTGCAAGTTATGATGCTGCGAGAAGCTTCGAAGGTGCGCTATATGTCGGAAGTCCGGAAACTGTCGCGGAAAAAATTATTTATCTGCGGAAAAACGTGGGTATTACTCGTTTTATGATGCACGTACCACTTGGTACGATGCCCCATCATGAAGTGATGCGTGCCATTGAGCTGTTAGGTACAGAAGTGGCTCCTCGTGTTCGGGAGGAAATTGCTAAGTGGGAAGGTCAGTAACCCCGGAATAACCTATTTTTCCCCATATGCGAATTTAGCCCTCGATTCACGCTATCCTTGGATTGCGCATAATTGACAGCACAGCCCTTGTTGGCATATAATAAGCCTGTTTTTATCTATCACTTTCGCGAGTCTATGTGAAACAGGGCATGTTGGAGATAACCTTATGACTGTGAAGTCATAGAGACACGTGAACATAAGTCCGATTTAGGATGAGGAGTGCGATTGATGCGGATTAAGTTAAAGGAACTAAAAAAAGCGATTGATCAGCCGCTGAAACGCGATGAGGCCGTTGTACTTAAAGATGTTGAACAAGAACTGCCCGGTTTGGTAGAGTTAAAACCAATTCACGTACAAGTTGAAATACAGGGCCATCAGGATATCTATAGGGTGCAGGCGGAGCAGACTGCTGAGTTAGTACTCGCATGTTCTCGTTGTCTCGAGCCAGTCAAGATCTCCCTTCAATCCAAGTGGCACCGACTTTTTACAGATCAGCCCGACCGAGCGGAAGATACAGAAGAACGTGAAGTTTTACTGGTTCCAGGAAACGAGGTAGATCTCTTGCCCTATATTCGCGAAACCTTTTTTCTAAACATCCCTTTTACCGTGATATGTAACGAAGCGTGTAAAGGGTTATGTCCCGAATGTGGAATAAATCGAAATAAGGAGGTTTGTTCCTGCAACACGGAACGAATCGATCCTCGATTGGCAGGGTTAAAGGCATTTTTTGAAAATGAAAAATAACATTGATACTCACTGATTGCTTTTAAGGGGGGTGAAAAATATGGCAGTACCAAAACGGCGAACCTCAAAAACACGGAAGCGCAAGCGTCGCACACATTTTAAGTTAACATCACCACAACTGGTTCCATGCAAAAAGTGTGGTGAGTTGAAATTATATCACCGTGTATGTCCAGAGTGTGGTTCATACAAAGACATGGAAGTGATCAGTGACTAAGTAATTTATTATGCCAAAGAATCTAAAAGGACTCAGGCATTGATCCTTCTATCGTGATTTTAACTATATCCGTAATCAAATGAAGTGGTAGGGTGTGTTCACCCTACCACTACGTATTTTTACATTAGACATATGTAGGGTTTATAACCCCAAATCTTATTCAAACATTCTTCTCAGTATTACATATAAACCCAACCGGTCGGAAGTTTCGATATATTCTCTCTATTATCTGGGGGTTGTATTTCGCAACCCCTTTCTTATATACTGAATTTAGTACTAGGTATTAGGATGTGGTTTTAAATCAAAGGGGGAGCTTCGGCTGTGCGCCTATCAAAAAAGCTGCGGCAGCAGAGTTTGAAAGAGGCTCTTCAGGCTGATCCGTTTCTAAATGATGAAGATTTGGCCCGCCGTTACAATGTGAGCATCCAAACGATCCGTTTGGATCGAATGGAGCTTGGCATTCCTGAACTGCGGGAGCGGATCCGTCATATGGCACAGCAACAAGTGCGTGCCCTTCAGCCCGAAGAGGTGATTGGGCGTGTTATCGAGTTGAATCTAGATGAAAGTGGTATTTCGGTGCTAAAGATTCAGAAGGAACATGTTTTTTCCCGAAATGGGATAGCCCGAGGTCACCACCTGTTCGCACAGGCGAACTCCTTGGCAGTAGCCATTATCGATGCAAAGGTTGTCCTTACTGCTTCTGCCAACATTCGTTTTATCCGGTCAGTTAGGCTGGGTGATGAATGTGTGGCGAAGGCAAAAATTGTACAAAGATCAAGCCACCGTCTTCGGGTGGAAGTAGAGACCTGTGTTGAGGAAGAGACAGTATTTCGAGGCACATTTATCATGGTCCGCTATGAAGGAGACGGTGAAGAGGGGAAGGAGAAGCCCGATGCGGATCGTGTTTGATGCTATGGGCGGTGATCATGCACCGTCGGCAGTCGTTGAAGGTTGTCGGGCAGCAGCCCATGAATGGCCGGATACAGAAGTGGTCTTACTTGGAAGAGAGGAAGTTGTCAGACCACGGATAGCGGCGACAGATCCTCCTAACCTCCTTTTTCAACATGTATCAGAATGGATTGAAGCAGAGGAAGAACCGACAAAAGCGGTTCGCCGAAAAAAAGACTCCTCGATTGTGGTAGGATGTCGAATGGTAAGAGAAGGGAAAGCAGATGCCTTTATTAGTGCAGGGAATACAGGAGCCCTGATGGTGGCTGGAACATTAGTCACAGGGCGCCTACCTGGAATTGACCGGCCTGCTTTAGCGCCTATCTTTCCTACGGTTTCTGGTCGAGGAACTTTAGTTCTTGATGTAGGAGCGAATCCCGATGCCAGAGCGGAACACCTTGCTCAATATGGATTGATGGGAAGCATCTACGCACAACAAGTTCTCGGTTTTGAAAATCCCCGTGTGGGGTTATTAAATATCGGCTCAGAATCAGGAAAAGGGTCGGAGCGTGTCCGAGAAGCATACAAGATGCTGGAGCAGATGCCCCTTAATTTTGTTGGGAATGTAGAAGCTAGGGATGTTTTATCGGATGCCTGTGATGTTCTTGTGTGTGATGGCTTTAGCGGAAATGTGTTGCTTAAGAATACAGAAGGTGTCGCTATGACAATCTTTGACCGGTTGAAGAAAGAGTTTACCCGTTCATTTATTCATAAACTGGCTGCAGCCGTATTGGCTCCGGGATTAAGGCGATTTGTAGCAGAGTTGGATTATACCGAACATGGAGGAGCTCCATTGCTTGGGCTTAACGGTCCGATTATTAAGGCGCATGGTTCCTCTGATCAGAAGGCAATCAAAAATGCCATTCGCCAAGCTCGTCTCTTTATTGAGCAAGGAGTGTTGAAATCAATTCAACAAGCATTACACACAAGAGAGGGGTAATCTTTCGTGAGATCGGTGGGAATCATCGGTACAGGAGCTTTTTTGCCGGAAAAAGTGTTGACGAACAAAGATTTGGAAAAGATGGTTAATACCTCAGATGAATGGATTGTAAGTCGGACCGGGATTCGTGAGCGGCGGATCGCCTCAGATGACCAAGCGTGTTCTGATCTGGCCACGGAAGCGGGACGCCGGGCACTGGAAAGTGCCGGTATTACCGCTGACCAACTGGATCTGATTATTGTCGCGACGGTCACTCCCGATACGATGTTTCCAGCTACCGCTTGTTTGGTTCAGGAGCGGTTACAAGCTGAAAAGGCGGCAACCTTCGACTTGTCCGCCGCTTGTTCCGGCTTCATATATGGGATTGCCACTGCCTCTCAGTTTATTGCAACGGGAATCTACCGCTACGTTTTGGTAATTGGTGCTGAATGTTTGTCCAAGATTATCAACTGGCAGGATCGCAATACATGTGTTTTATTTGGCGATGGTGCCGGTGCTGCTGTACTCGGGCCAGTTGAGACGGGAGGCTTCCTTTCTTTTGAGTTGGGAGGAGATGGTTCTGGAGGTCACTTGTTACAGTTGCCTGCAGGGGGATCCCGACTTCCGGCAAGCCAAGAGACAGTTGAACAGGGTCTGCATAAGCTTACCATGGCTGGACGGGAAGTATTTAAGTTTGCCGTTCGGGTGATGCAGCGAAGTGCAGAGAATGCTTTGGAAAAGGCGGGTCTTAGCAAGGAAGATATTGATTTTCTTGTTCCCCATCAGGCCAATATCCGAATCATTGATTCCTCACTAGAAAGGCTAGGACTATCCCGGGATAAGGCGGTTATCAACCTGAATCGGTATGGAAATATGTCTTCCGCCTCGATTCCCGTTGCATTGGATGAAGCTGTGCGAGCTGGCAAGATTACCGCTGGAGATACGTTGGTTTTGGTTGGTTTTGGAGCAGGACTGACTTGGGGCTCTGCAGTGTTAAAATGGTCGGGTGTAAACGGCAAGCAGTAGGAAGAAACATAAGGATGTGACAGCATGGGAAAAATAGCTTTTCTCTTTCCTGGGCAGGGAGCGCAACAGGTTGGAATGGGGAAATCCCTTGCCGAAAATAAGGAGCAGGCTAGGAAATTATTTGCTCAAGCAGATGAAGCGCTGGGCTTTTCCCTCTCGGATCTATGTTTTTCAGGACCAGAAGAAAAGCTTCGTCTGACCACTTATGCCCAGCCGGCCATTCTTACTGCCAGTATTGCATTATGGGCTACATATTCTGAGCAACTTCCACAACCCGACTATGTAGCAGGTCATAGCTTAGGTGAGTACTCCGCTTTGGTCGCTGCCCAGGCGATTTCCTTTACAGATGCGGTGAAAGTGGTTCATCAGCGAGGCATGTTTATGGAAGAGGCCGTTCCTGCAGGTCAAGGAGCTATGTCTGCAGTGATTGGAATGGATCGGGAAGAGCTGGATCGCATCTGTTTAGAAAGCTCATCAGAAGATTTAGTGGTACAACCGGCCAACTATAATTCACCAGGACAAATTGTTATCTCAGGTCACAAACAGGCAGTGGAAAAGGCAGGGAAAATTGCTTTGGAGAGCGGGGCTCGGCGAGTGATTCCTCTTTCCGTAAGTGGTCCTTTTCATTCACGGCTAATGAAGCCAGCAGCTGATAAGTTGGCTCCAATACTGGATAATGTATCGTTGAAGGATGCAGCCATTCCCGTTGTGGCCAATGTGACCGCAGAGCCGGTGGTCAGCCAAGAAGAGATTCGCCGTTCTCTTGTGGCACAGGTAGATTCTCCCGTGCTATGGGAGGATTCGATGCGCTGGATGTTGGCACAGGGCGTCGATACTTTTGTGGAAATTGGTCCTGGTAATGTGTTGACGGGCTTAATTCGAAAGATTGATCGTCGGGTACGTGCTTTTTCCGCCCATGATGAGGCAACGATGCTTAGGGCGATCCAATCTTTACAATAAGAGGCAAGGGATTAGGGTGTGACAAAAAGGAGGGAAAAGCATGTTAGCGGGTAAGGTAGCAATCGTCTCCGGTGGTTCCCGGGGGATTGGGCGGGCCATCAGTCTTGCTTTGGCAGAAGATGGTGCGGAAGTTGCATTGTTGTATGCTGGTAATCATCAGGCGGCTGAAGAGGTCGTGGCTCAAATCAAAGAGAAAGGCAAAGAGGCTTTGGCGATCCAAGCCGATATTTCCCAGGCCGATCAAGTAGATGCAGCAGTAAAACAAGTGATGGAGCGGTATGGCAGAATCGATATTTTGGTTAATAACGCCGGCATTACAAGGGACAACTTGTTGCTGCGGATGAAGGAAGAAGATTGGGATCAAGTGCTTAACACTAACCTTAAGGGAGTTTTTCTGCTCACGAAGGCAGTTGTACGGCCGATGATGCGGCAGCGATCCGGTCGAATTATTAATATCAGTTCTATTGTAGGAGTGGTTGGAAACCCCGGACAAGCCAATTATGTAGCGGCTAAAGCAGGTGTCATCGGATTTACCAAAACAGTTGCCAAAGAAGTGGCGAGCCGTGGGATTACCGTCAATGCGATTGCTCCTGGGTTTATTGATACAGATATGACGGCAACACTAGGTGACGAGGTCCGGGAGCAACTGATGAATCGCATTCCCTTAGGACGATTGGGTAGTCCCGATGATATTGCGGGAGCCGTTAAGTTTTTGGCTTCGGATCACGCTGCTTATATTACCGGCCATACACTCCATGTCGATGGTGGCATGGCGATTGGCTAAACAATGTTTGCTAGTTTTCAATTATCATTTTTCGTATAATACGAAAGGGAGGTGAACAGGCATGGAGGAAATCTTTGAACGTGTAAAAAGCATTATCGTTGATCGTTTGGGTGTTGAAGAAGGGGAAGTAACCATGGACGCGTCGATCAAGGACGACTTGGGGGCTGATTCCCTCGATATTATGGACTTGGTCCTCGAATTGGAAACAGAGTTCAAAATGGAGATCTCTGACGAGCAAGCCGAAAAGATTTCCACAGTGGGAGATGTCGTGAATTTTATCAAGTCGAACCAGTAAACAGTTAAGTCCCGTTTAAACGGGACTTTCCATTATTTTCCTCATCCGTTCATTATTCGAGAAGCACGGAAGGCACAAGACGGAAGGCACAAGGTGGTGAATGTATGAAGAGGCGGGTAGTTGTTACAGGTGTAGGGGTACTTTCGCCGATTGGGAATGACCGAGAAACCTTTTGGAATCGCCTAATCCGGGGAGAATCAGGAATTGGTCCGGTAACTCGGTTTGATCCCAGTAATTTTCCTACTCAGATTGCTGGCGAAGTGAAAGACTTTGATCCATTAGACTATATGGAACGGAAAGAAGCCCGACGAATGGATCGCTTTGTTCAATTTGCAGTGGCTGCTACAAAGATGGCCTTGCAAGATGCAGCTTTAGACATGGAAAAAGAAGATCCTAATCGCGTAGGAGTCTATATTGGTTCAGGAATTGGTGGTTTGGCAACATGGGAAGAACAGCACAAAGTCCTGCTAAATAAAGGGCCGCGCCGAGTCAGTCCCTTCTTTATTCCAATGATGATTGCCAATATGGCAGCGGGACAAGTATCAATTATGACAGGGGCCAAGGGTCCCACGAGCGCTGCGATCTCGGCTTGTGCAACAGGAACACATTCAATCGGCGACGCATTTAAAATCATCCAGCGCGGCGATGCCGATGTAATGATTGCAGGTGGTGCAGAGGCGACAATCACTCCAATGGCCTTTGCAGGCTTTTGTGCTGCTCGGGCGATGTCTACGCGAAATGAAGAACCGCAAAAAGCGAGCCGCCCCTTCGACAAAGAACGAGATGGATTTGTGATGGGAGAAGGAGCAGGAGTTCTCATTCTAGAAAGCTTAGAACATGCGGAAAAGCGTGGTGCATCAATTATTGCCGAGTTAGCTGGGTACGGAATGAGCAGTGATGCACATCACTTGACGGCACCAGCTCCGGAAGGGGAAGGTGCATGTCGTGCTATGCAACAGGCAATGAAAGATGCAGGATTGTCACCAGAAGAGATTGATTATATCAACGCTCATGGTACATCGACGGATCTCAATGATAAGTTTGAAACGATGGCGATTAAAAATGCTTTTGGCGAACATGCTCAGCGGCTTGCAGTGAGTTCTAACAAATCGATGATTGGTCATCTATTGGGAGCAGCAGGAGGCGTTGAGGCAATTGCCACTGCGCTAACGGTTAAGACCGGGATGATTCCACCAACGATTAACCTGGAAACACCGGATCCCGAATGCGATTTGGATTATGTTCCAAATCAGGCACGGGAATCAAAGGTAAGAGCTGCTTTATCCAATTCACTTGGTTTTGGTGGGCATAATGCAACACTTCTTTTTAAATCGTACGAGGGAGTTTAAGTAGGCATGGTGATGAGCGAATGAATCTGACCGAATTGGAACAGAAGATTGGCCTCTCCTTCAAGGATAAAAGGTTGTATATTCAAGCTTTTACACATACGTCTTATGTGCATGAACATCGTGGAGCACGTGTGCATCAGGATAATGAACGGTTGGAGTATCTGGGCGATGCTGTGTTGGAATTGGCTGTATCGGAGTACTTATTTCACCGCTATCCTTTGATGAGTGAAGGCGATCTAACCCGCTTGCGGGCACGGGTGGTGTGCGAAGCTTCGTTGTCCGCATTTGCGAAAGAACTGGGCCTCGGTCAGTATGTTCGCTTGGGAAGAGGGGAAGAGATGACGGGCGGTCGTCACCGCCCCGCCCTACTGGCGGATTTATTTGAGGCGCTGATCGGTGCTCTTTATCTTGATGCGGGGATGGATGAGGTGCGACACTTGCTACAATCTGTTGTATTTCCGCGGATTGGTGATGATTTGCTAGTTCAACTGATGGACGCCAAAAGTAAGCTGCAAGAAATCGTTCAACAGAAGGGAATTGGTCCTCTGGAATACCGGATTGTAGATATGAGTGGCCCCGCTCATGACCGTCATTTTGTAGCGGAAGTACTGGTTGGTACACGTTGTCTTGGTCGAGGCAAGGGTCGTTCCAAAAAAGAAGCAGAACAACGCGCTGCCGCTCAGGGATTGAAACGGATCTCCACTGTGAAAAAGAGGTAAAGTGAGGTGAAGGGTGTGCCGCAATTATCGCTAAGCGGTATGCCTTATTTTTTGAATATAAATTTCTGAATATTGCTTACATATACTACAGGATTACTCTACATACGGTAGTTTTAAGAATAAAGCAAGAGTCACAAGTGATTAATGTTGCCGTCCCATTATATAATAAAATAAAAACATTTAAACCATAAATGATATTATACTAAGATAATTTCAAAAAGCCTTGCTTTGATGTATATCCACACAAAAGGATGAAAATATTTTATATTTTAAAGATAACAACATTTTATTATAACCTAAATTAAGACTAAAAAAGCAGAAAGACTTAAATAAATATAAATAGCTACACATACTTAACTAAATCTACAATTATCTAGACTTTACTGACTTGACTTAATTAATGGACGTGTTATATAACTATTACTGGAGGTGTTCATTGTGAAAATAAAAAAATGGATGACGGTTACTTTGGCTTCTGTGACTGCTTTTTTTATCATGGGAGTTGGCTCTGTTTATGCATGGTATGAAGCTACCATCCACATTCCAAGGAAAAGTAACTGGTATACTGTTCAACGAGACGCAACTGGGGCGACTCAAAAAACAAAGGTGAAATATGTAGGGGGAAATAACTGTGTTATGCAAGCGATTGTGGACCACGCTCGTAAACGCCTAGCACCTGAACAAGGGTGCACGATTGGGAAGGAATACTCCCATAAGACTGATTCCAAGAAAGGAAGAAAGATTTCTGCCCGATTCAGAAACACAACATATGTGAATGTTCAAACCACAGTGGCGTGGGAGCCGTAAGTGATTACAAGAGGAGCCCTCTTGGGCTCCTCTTTTCTTAAAAGGGGGATTAGAATGTATGGGTCGATGATTCGGATGGAATTGGTACGTACCCTGTCCCGCTGGCAACCCTGGGTTGCCTTGCTTCTCTGGGTGGGGTTGTTGATCCAGGGGTATGAAGTGTTTTATCCGGAGCCTCAGATGTACGTGGAACCTGGTTCGTTTAATGTTTTTGTCGCTTTTACCAAAACCCACGGCTACGATTTAGCATTTTTAACACCGGTGATCCCTTTGCTGGCAGTGATGGTGGCAGGGGATTCCCTGGCCTGGGATGTGCGTACAGGGTTTCAGCATTCCATGTTGTTACGGATGAATGGCAAGGAATACATTTTAGGGAAGTTAATCGCTATTTCTTGTATCACTTTCCTCTTTGTCTGGATCGGTGAACTCCTCGGATTCTTGTATGCAATGATTCGCTATCCAGTTATCTTCCCTCCTTATATCATAGAGGGCATCACCCCAGATTACGCGCAAGGTTTATTTATGGATTACCCAATCTTGTTTCTCTTGTTGATTATTTTCAACACGGCGATGGCCGCAGTTGCCTTTGCCTTAATTGCCGTAGCCCTTTCTACAAAAATAAAAAATCTATATGCGATTCTCGCCCTGCCTTGGCTTGGTTTTACTAGCCTAGAGTTTATAACCCAAATCCTTGGGGGAACTAGAATCTCTCCTTTAAAATATACCGGCTATTACTTTTTGGCTGTTTTTCAGTATAAGGTATGGGAGATTCCTTTGTTCTGGGTTTCGTTAGCAGCGTTGGCTTTTCTCCTTACTTATGTTTTATTTAACACACAGTTGAAAAGAGGTGGGCAACTTGTCAAATGAATTGCTTCTCTTTGACAAAGTAAGCAAAAAGCTAGGGGGGAAGCCGATTATTCAGGAGGCTACCCTAAGTGTTGCAAAGGGAGAAGTGGTGGGCATTGTGGGAGCCAACGGTTCTGGTAAGACCACCCTACTGCGGTTGGCCACTGGCATGTTTTATCCGGATCAAGGAGAAGTGCGAGTGGCAGGCAAAGTGGTCCGACCGGGTTTGCTGGGAAATTTACCGGTTATGATTGGGGCTTTGATCGAATCTCCTTCCTTTCTCCCTTACTTATCCGGGTTGAAGAACCTTCTTCTCTTGGCCTCCATTCGCAACCAGGTGGATGAGGAAGGGGTCCGTGAGACGATGATCCAGGTGGGATTGGATCCGGACCTGCGTAGGCCGGTGCGCGCCTACTCCTTAGGGATGCGCCAGCGCTTGGGAATTGCCCAGGCAATCATGGAGGATCCTCAGATTTATATTTTTGATGAGCCCACCAATGCTCTGGATACCAAGGGGGTAGAGATGTTCGCGGAAATTCTGGCTGAGCGTGTTCAACGTGAAGCTTGTGTTGTATTGGTATCCCATGATCAAGGGGAGATTGATCGGTTCTGTGATCGGGTATATCGGGTGGAAGAGGGACGGCTGTTCTCCCTTCGTGAAGGGCGGGTGAAGAGCTGGCGGGTAGTGATGAAAAGTTTAGAAGATGTGGAGAAAGCGGCGTTGTTGCTAAAGAACGTACAGATGATAGGACGGCAAAAGGGTTACCCTGCAGTAATCTGCCAGGGAGAGTGGGAGACTGAGGCGGAGTTGCATCACTACCTATCCCAAGCGGGCATTCAGCTGGTAGAGGTTCAGGTGAATGCTTCATGATTACCTTTGATGTACTTCATTTTTTCCTGCGGACGTGGAAGCGGCTGCTGGTGGTGGGTGCGCTATTGATGCTGTTTTCGTTGCTCTCCTTTCTATTTTTTGACGATTTTGAGCTCCAAAATCCGAGCATCTGGGATCACCTGATCTCAACTTTTTCTCACCAGTTTATTTCATTGATCTTTTTCCCCGTTCTTTACACGTTGCTGATTGCTGATCTGGTATTGCATGATTTAAAAGAGAATTATGCTCCTTTCATTTTGGCCCGGGCTTCTTCGCGAGTAAGTTGGTATTTGGCCAAAGTGAGCACACTTTTTTATGTGGCTTTCCTTTTTGTTATTGTGGCGGTGGGCATGTGGCTGACCGCCGGCCTGTTAAAAGGACTCTCTTGGGATACCTTCTCCCATCCTACCTTTCAACATGCGGGGGAGTTGGGACAAAGCCCCTTTCTCTTGCTGGCCTTGATGCTTCTGTTTTATATTGTAGGATTGACCGTAGCTGGAGCCTTCGTTTTATGGCTTTCTCTGCAGCTTGAGAATAGTATTCTGGCTTGGGGAGGAATTGTTTTGCTTGGTTTACTCTCGATGGCGGCCTTTAATGCAAATCGGGCATTGTTTATCTGGCTGCCCTTGTCGCAGCTGATGTTTAAGATTCATTATCCCTATGATCAACTGGATCCTAAATTGCGTAGTTTTACAATTTCCTGGTCGGGTATTTACTTAGTACTTTGGCTTCTTCTTTCACTCATTTTCGGTTGGCTGCGAGTGCGTCGGATGAACTTAAGTTTAAAAGGATAGGGGAAAAGGCATGGCAAAGCTGGTGAAGCTAAATCTGTTTCTTTCCTTTCGCTGGAAGGTAGTATTGCTTCTTGGTTTATACTTGCTCCTCTTAGGGATTGCTCGGGTGATTTTGCTGCGATTTGCCTCAGAGGAGGTGGGAGCAAATAGTTGGGACTTGCTGATTCATAGCCAGGGCGGACTCACAGTAGCTCCAGAGTTGCCCCTATGGCAGTATGCAGGATGGGCCAGTTCCCTTGTCCCGCTGTTATTTCTCGCCTATCAAGTGACCAGCTTTACGACGGGGTATGATGCTTTTCTGTTGACTCGCTCCGGCTCGCGGGCCCGTTGGTGGTATGGAAAGTTGGTTGCGGTGATGATTTTGGCCTTGCTGTATAGTATCGGATATGGACTGATTCATTTTCTAGTGGGCCTTACTTTCTTTGGCGTTACAAATGAGTGGAGTGCCTACTATCCTTTGGCTTTTCCAGAGTTGGCCCAGCATTCGATGAAGCCCTCATTCTTATTAGTGATGCTTCAGTTAGTCTTTACCTTGGGGGCAATCTCTCTTTCACTGGGCGTGTTAACCGTGGCCCTTTTTCTAAAAAATTCGGTCCATGCCTATCTGATCGGGGCGGCACTCTTTTTCGTCGCAGGAGGGATCTACCTTAAGGGACTGATCTCCAAGCCCTGGGCTTTGTTTCTTTACCCTTCCCTGATCGACTCCTTTCAGGAGGGCAGCTCTGCAACATCAATTTTTATGGAGCTATTGATACTTAATCTAGGGTTTATCTTTTGTGTCCTTCTGTTACATGTTTTTGTGATCCGAAAATATAATCTTGTGATTCACGGGCAGCTGGACTGACAGACTAGAGGCATACAAAAAAGCCAAGGGAGTGCTCCCCTTGGCTTTTCTTTTACTCCTATTATTCTGCTAAGATATAGGCATCGGTAATGCCCAGTTTTTTCACTTCGTTTAGGCGGGCTTCGGCATTGGAGCGATTCCGAAACGCACCAGCCTGGACGCGGTAGAAGGTGGTACCAGAGATGACGACTTGATGGATGGAACTTTCAATGCCGTTTTGGTCTAGAAAGTTTTTTCGGTTTAATGCGTTCTGCTGCTGGGTAAAGGAGCCGGCGATCACTTTATACAGGGTAGTCGATTTGGAAGGAAGGGAGAGGGCTTGAGCGATGCCTGTGGCAATGCCTTTGGTGAGGTCATTGATAAAGGCGCTGTTTCGAAGGAGATTGAGGTCAGCCGTAGTATCGATGAACAAATTTTCCAGAAGAATTGCTGGCATGGTGGTTTCCCTTAGGACATGGAAGTTGGCCCGCTTTTTGCCACGGTCCCGCACTCCATATTTGGAGGAGATGGTATTAATGACAGCGCTGTGAATTTTATTTTGGGCATCAATCGTAAATTGAGAGACGCTCCCGTTGTAGATAAAGCTTTCCCATCCCGTTCCTCCACCGGCATTGATGTGAATGGAGCAGAAATAGTCGGCCTTGTTATTATTAGCAAACTGTGTTCGTTCACTTAAGCTCATCGTTTTATCCGTTGAACGTGTCATCAAAACATTGACATCGTAATTGGCTAGGAGATAGTCACGCACTTTTAGGCTAATGGACAAGTTAAAATCTTTCTCTCTATAAGATCCGTTCGTGGCACCGGGATCGGTTCCACCGTGGCCCGGATCAATCACAACCTTTTTCATTATCCTTCACCTCATTTGTTGTTGTGATGCTATTAATCTATGAGTGAGGAGGCAAAAGAGACTGGGATTTTGCTAGAAGGCAACCGTTTGTTTTTAGCGTTTACAACACGGTTGCTCTGTGGAACAGGGATTAAATTCCTTCGATATTTTCAAAGCCTAAAAGCTAGAATCACAAATTGGAGAATTTTCGGACTCCCTCGAGTCCTCAGGTGGTGGTTTTGGTGAGCATGGGGGTGGGACTTTCCGGTGTCTAATGAAAAGGGTTGAAAAAACTGTAAGAGGTTAAATTTTTGTTTGATCCCAATCTCTCTCGGACATACTACCCTTTCAGGGAAGGTGATTCTAAGTCACCTAGTAGTGAAGCCAAAGGAGGAATGGGAAATGACCAATCCCAAGCCGGATGATCGATCCGACAACCCAGAGAAATTGGAAAGAATGATTGGTGATACTTTACAAAACTTAAATGAAGCAGAAGATTATTTGAAAGCTCATGAAGATGAACTAAGTGCAGAGGAAAAGCAACAAATTCTCGAAAAAAATCAGAGACGGAAAGAAAGCATTGAAGGATTTCGTGCGGAATTAAAAGATGAGGTAACAGATCAAGAAAATTTGTAAAAGGTTTATGGCATGAGGAGTTATCCTCATGCTTTATTTTTTCAAGGGGGGTGCTTTTTCCTTTGTAAAGCCTTTGGTACCATAGGAGAGGATTCTGTGAAGAATGAAACAGGGGGTGACGAAAGATCGAACCGATCCTCATTGCGTCAAAAAATCCATCCAAAATTAAATGGATTAAATCACTACTGCAAGCGATTGGACTTAAGGGGGTATCTTTCGAAGAAGCAGGGGTACCCCAACTTACAATTCGTGAGACCGGCCGTACCCCAGAAGAAAATGCTCTAAAAAAAGCGTCTGCTTACCAACAAGCCACAGGTATGACCACTTTAGGGGATGACTCAGGAATGGAGATTGACGCCTTAAACGGGAAGCCAGGTGTGTCAGTCCGACGCTGGGGCGGCTTATTTACCGATGAGATTGAGGATGAGGCTTGGTTAAAGTTTTTTTTGGAACAAGTAAAAGAGGTACCTAAGGAGCGGCGGACGGGAAGATATATTACTGCTTGGGCGATTGTTCGGCAGGATGGGGCTTCCTTTGTGAAAAGGGTGGAGACTCCTTTTCGATATGCAACCCATCAACTTCGTCCCATACCACCCGGTTGGCCTATGGATGCAGTGACCGAGTCGATGGAAGAGGAGGATGAAGTTTTTTATCGAAAGATCGTAGCATGGATTAAAGAGGAGAAGATACTTCCTGTTGTAACAAAAAGAGGGTGATCCTTATGAAGACGGTTACCTATGATGATTTTGCCCAACTTGAGTTGCGAGTCGGTAAAGTGGTTCGGGCAGAAGAATTCCCAAAAGCCCGGAAACCGGCCTATAAAATGTGGATTGACTTTGGTGAACTTGGGATAAAAAAGTCAAGTGCCCAAATTACAAAACTTTATCAGGTGGAGGAACTGATCGGCCGCCAGGTAATTGCGGTTACGAATTTCTCTCCCCGGCAAATTGCTGATTTTATGTCGGACGTTCTAGTACTCGGCGTTGTTTTAGAGGATGGGGATGTCGCATTAATTACCCCAGACCGGAAAGTACCACCTGGTTCACGGATTTTATGAGTTATTTTATTTTTAGGAGATGAGCTGACACTATAGCCTTTTATGGTAAAATAGATGCGCACTGGAGGCATTGTGAAAAGGTTGATAGCGGGTGACCAAGATATCAGGGACAAGGGAGTGTTAGGCTGCGTTGTGCCTCTTGCGTCGAAGCACAACAGCGCGAAGTCGTCAAACACTCCCGGGACCGATTAAACGGATAATCACAACGTCTATAGAAATGGGAGGGGGAGGTATCACTTGCATTTAAAGCGTTTGGAGATGATTGGATTTAAATCTTTTGCTGACCGGACAGAATTAGGATTTGTCCCGGGAATTACGGCTGTGGTGGGACCTAACGGAAGTGGTAAGAGTAATGTAACTGATGGGATCCGCTGGGTTCTAGGTGAACAGAGTGCCAAATCCTTACGAGGCTCTAAGATGGAAGATGTCATCTTTAACGGGAGTGAATCGCGAAAGCCTGTAGGTTATTGTGAGGTATCCCTCACTCTGGATAATACAGATCAGCATCTCAAGCTGGATTATTCAGAAGTACGCATCACACGTCGGGTATACCGCTCTGGGGAGGGGCAATACTTTATCAATAATCAGCCCTGCCGCCTTAAAGATATTACCGAGCTCTTTATGGACACAGGGATCGGAAAAGAAGCATATTCCATGATTGGCCAAGGGCGAATCGATGATATTCTAAGCGGAAAATCAGAGGACCGACGTGCGATTTTTGAAGAGGTAGCTGGGATTGTTAAGTATAAAGCCCGTAAGCAAGAAGCGGAAAGAAAGCTGGAAGCAACGGAACAAAACCTTGATCGGGTCAAAGATTTAATTCTGGAGTTGGAAGATCGCTTTGAACCTCTGGCCAAACAAGCGGAACAAGCCCGAGAGTATAAAAAGCTGAAGGAGCAGCTAAAGGAATCTGAAATCGGGCTGTATGTACATAAAATCGATACCCTTCACCAATCATGGCAGAAAGCGAAGGAAGCGGTAGCCTCACTGTCCGAAGAACAGGTGGCAGCAGTAACCGATGTTCGATCACTGGAGGCTTCTTTGGAGAAATTCCGCCTGGAGATAAACCAGCACGAAGAAGCCATTGAAAAACTACAGGCAGTTCTATTGGAAAAAAGTGAGGAGTTGGAGAAAGCCGAGGGACAGCGGGAGGTTTTGTTGGAGCGGATGCGCAACCATCAAGCTTCCCTGATCCAATCCAAGGAGCGGATCAGCCAGCTGGAACAGGAACAGCAGCGGCTGGCTAAAGAGCTTCAAGAATGTCGGACCGAACTAGCAGCAAAGGAACAGGAGTTGGCCCAGGCGAAAGAGAAGCTCCGGCAGACAGAGGCGGAACTGGAAGCATTAGGAGATACGGGAGGCGTGCAGCTTCAAGAGCTAAAAGCTCAGTTGGGAAAATTGGAGAATGAGCTGGCCGCGTTGCGGAGTGAAAAAAGACACCACGAGGAACAGTGGGCGGAGCGGAGGCAGCAGTTGGAAAGCCTCCAGATCAATGAGAAATTACTAAAGGAGAAAGAAGAGGAGATTCACCAGAAAATCAACCAGAATGAGCAAGAGCTGAAAGCCATTGAAGAAAAGCTTCAGTTATTGGCGGAAAAATATCAGGAATATACGCGAAAACAGCGTGAATTGGAGCAACAGGTACAGGAAGCAAGTCGTTTTTTGCGACAAGCTGAACAAAAGGTGGATACTCTTCGCTCCCGTCGGGATATTGTGCAGGAGATGGAGGCAGAGTTCGCCGGATTTTTCCAAGGTGTAAAGGAGATACTGGGCGCCAAGGAACAAGGTGTGGCGGAGCTTCGAGGTGTTCATGGAGCGGTTGCTCAACTGATTCATGTGCCAAAAGATTACGAGGCGGCGATGGAAACTGCCCTAGGCTCTTCTCTGCAACATGTGGTAGTGGAGGACGAAGAGGCGGGTCGACGAGGGATTCACTTTTTGAAGCAGAAAAAAGCGGGTCGGGCCACTTTCCTTCCCTTGTCCGTCATCCGTGAACGGCTATTGCCTGAACGTGAACGGGGGCTTGTCGCGGCAGATCCAGGTTTTGTAGGTGTGGCCTCCGACTTGGTGGAAAGTGAGCCTCTTTATCAGAAAGTGGTTCGCCATCTTTTGGGACAAGTGATCGTATGCCGTACCCTCAATGATGCCAACCGATTGGCAAGCCAGTTGGGTTATCGGTACCGCATCGTTACCTTAGATGGTGATGTGGTGAATCCTGGAGGGTCAATGACAGGAGGAAGTCGCCGTAAATCCCAAGTCAGCTTGTTGGGCCGGACTCGACAGTTGAAAGAATTAGAGGAGCAACTGCAACAAGCAGAAGTAGAGCAACAGCAAGCATTCAATGTATTGGAAGCACGTCGACGTGAACAGCAGCAACTGATTCGGCAGTTGGAGATGATCAGAGAAGAAGGGGAAGCCAGCCGGCTTCATCAACAGGAGCTTCACGGAAATCGGCGAGAATTGGCGGCTGAACAGCGAGCAGTGGTGGAGCGTTTGGCTGCCATTGAGTCGGAGCGACAGCAACTCGATGAAGTAAGCCACAGGCTTCAGGAAAGCTTGCGGAAATGTGTGGCACAACAACAGGAACTGGAAGCGAAGCAACAGGAAATGTTGAAGCAACTCCAGCTTCAAGAAGCGGATGTTGCGGAAAAAGTTGCTTATCGGGAAAAAATCAGCCAGGTATTGACAGAATGGAAGGTGGCGGTAGCTCGGATCACTCAAGAACAAGAGAGCTTGGCTACCAGTCAAGAGCGAATGGAAGCAGATCTGAAGAGGGTGGGCTTACAGCTTGCAGAGGTTCGGCAACAAGCAACGGAGTTAGCTACTCAACTGGCGGCAAGTCAGCAGGAAGAAAAAGAAGTGGCTCATCGGGTATTTGTGCTAAAGGAAGAGCGTGAGAAAATACAGGAAGATGTTGCTGCAGCCCGCCGGGAACGAGAACGGATGCATAGCGAACGGGAGATGCGGGAAAAAGAGTTGCGCATCGCCTCGCAAAACATGCGGGAAAAAGAGGAGGAGTTGCGCAAACAAGAAATACGTGTTAATCGACTTGATGTGGAGTTAAGCCATTTACTAGGAAAATTGGCGGAAGAGTATGAGCTGGGTTATGAATTAGCCAAGGAACGGTATGAAGTTCCCTCCGATGTGCGTGAAGCAGAACGAGAGGTTGCAGCATTGAAGCGGAGAATTGCACAGTTGGGCGAAGTAAACTTAGGTGCTATTGAGGAGCATGCTCGACTGGAAGAACGACTCTCCTTTCTAAATGGTCAGCAAGAAGATCTGATTGAGGCCAAAAAAACCTTATATGAAGTGATTGCCAATATCGAAGAGGAGATGGCCCGTCGATTTGCTGAAGGTTTTGAAGCGATCCGCCATGAATTTAGCGATGTTTTTACAGAAATGTTTGGGGGTGGAGAGGCCGATCTGCGCTTGACAGATCCCGATAATCTACTGGAAACTGGAATCGAGATTATCGCCCAGCCACCGGGAAAGAAGCCTCAGCATCTCAATTTATTGTCTGGGGGCGAGCGGGCTTTAACGGCAATCGCCCTATTGTTTGCTGTTTTACGGATCAAACCCGTCCCCTTCTGTGTCTTGGATGAAGTGGATGCTGCACTGGATGAGGCCAATTTGACTCGATTAACCCGTTTTCTCCGGGAGTTTTCCAAGAAAACGCAATTTATTATTATTACCCACCGCAAGCAAACTATGGAAGGTGCGGATGTGATGTACGGGATTACCATGGAGGAGTCTGGGGTTTCAAAACTGGTGTCTGTAAAGTTGGAGGACTATGAGCAGAAAACTGCTTCAGTTGCAGCGGGGGAATAAGGCAGGAAGAGAAGTCTTTCCCCTCATGGTATACTGATGGCAGATGCCACGAATGAAACAACCTCTCAAGATACCTGCAGAAAAGTTGGAAGAACATGGGGTATATCCTAGGTGCTTAGCCATAAGCGGGATATGCTCCATGTTCGATTTGAAAGGTTTTTTACACTGATCATGATGGAAAGGATCGAGACTATGAGTGGTTTCTTTAAGCGGTTAAAAGAAAGTGTCACCAAAACAACAGGTTCGGTAACACAGAAATTTCTCAGCGGACTAAATAAGACCAGCACCTCTTTGCTTGGTGCGATGGATGATTTGGTTCGTCGGGGTAAGATTGATGAAGATCTCTATGAGGAACTGGAAGAGATCTTGATCCAAGCTGATGTGGGAGTTACAACCTCTATGGAGCTTGTGGATCGGTTGCGACAGGAAGTAAAAGAACGACGGATCAAGGAAGCCAGTGAATTACAACCCTTACTTGCAGAAATTGTGGCCGAGATTTTGATCGACGAGGAGGAAGTACCCGCTCTGCAATTGCGTGATGATGGGTTATCTGTGATTTTATTTGTAGGTGTAAACGGGGTAGGAAAAACAACCACAATTGGAAAACTGGCTCACCGTCTGAAAAGCGAAGGAAAAAAGGTTCTCCTTGCTGCCGGAGATACCTTTCGGGCGGGTGCGATTGAACAGTTACAGGTATGGGGTGAACGCGTAGGGGTTGATGTAATTAAACATCAACCGGGAGGAGATCCAGCAGCGGTAATTTTTGATGCTGTACAAGCGGCGAAATCCCGGGGGATTGACGTGCTTCTATGTGATACAGCGGGACGCCTCCATAGTAAGGTGAACTTAATGGAAGAGCTTAAAAAAGTGCGCCGCGTACTGCAGCGGGAAATCCCCGATGCTCCCCATGAAGTACTGTTAGTTCTGGATGCAACCACCGGTCAAAATGCGATGCAACAAGCAAAAATCTTCAAGGATGCGGTGGGAGTTACAGGAATTGTATTGACCAAGTTGGATGGCACTGCTAAGGGAGGTATTGTGATCGCGATCAAAAATGAGTTGAATATCCCTGTGAAGTGGGTTGGACTAGGAGAGAAAATGGATGACTTACAGGAGTTTCAGGGAGAGCAATTTGTACATGCTCTATTTGGCTCCGGTGATGACAAGGAGAAGACCTTGACAGGGTCAGAGGAATAAAGTATATTGGAGTCTGTAAAGTGTCTTGGCTTGACATTTGCACCGCAAGAGGTGACATTTGTTGCTGCAGGAGACCACCCGGATCGGGATGTTGTACGACTTTTATAGTCCACTACTTACTGAAAGACAGCGAACCCTATTAAAGCTCTATTATTTTGAAGACTGGTCCTTGGGAGAGATCGCAGATTATACCAAGGTTTCCCGTCAAGCGGTCTTCGAAGCAGTAAAACGGGCACGGAGTACGCTGGATGAACTGGAAGAAAAGCTCCATCTTTTGGAGAAGCACCAACAACGTCGGAAATTGGTCCAACAAATTGTAGCTGCGATAAGCACTTTTCCCGAGAAGGAAAAGGCAGTGCATCTTCTGGAGGAGCTACTTAATCTGGACTAAGGGAACACCGACGAAAAAGGAGGTGGTTACACCATGGCATGGGAAGGATTGTCAGAACGGTTACAAGCCGCCTTAAAGAAGTTGCGCGGAAAAGGAAAAGTTGGAGAAGCGGATGTTAAAGAAGCGATGCGCGAAGTTCGGCTCGCACTTCTCGAAGCCGATGTGAACTTTAAGGTGGTTAAAGATTTTGTCGCCAAAGTGCGGGAGCGTGCCGTTGGACAGGAAGTGATGAAAAGTTTAACTCCCGGCCAACAGGTGATTAAGGTGGTCAATGAGGAGCTTACTGCGCTCATGGGAGGAGAACAAAGCAAGCTCAATTTTGCCTCTCGTCCACCCACAGTGATTATGATGGTTGGATTGCAGGGAGCGGGGAAGACGACCACCTCAGGGAAATTGGCCAACCACCTCAAGAAGCAGAATCGGCGACCCCTCCTAGTGGCGGGAGATATTTATCGGCCTGCAGCGATCCGCCAATTGGAGGTATTGGGTAAAAACATTGATGTGCCTGTTTTTTCCTTGGGTGATCAGGAGAATCCGGTTGTCATCGCTGAACAAGGAGTGCAAAAGGCGAAGGATGAAGGTTATGATGTGGTATTCATCGATACTGCTGGCCGATTGCATATTGATGAAGCGATGATGGGTGAATTAAAGGCGATCAAGGAACGGGTGCAGCCAGATGAAATTTTACTGGTCGTCGATGCTATGACAGGTCAAGATGCTGTCAATGTAGCCGAAAACTTTAATCGTGAGCTAGGTTTGACCGGGGTTGTTTTGACTAAGCTAGATGGTGATACTCGGGGTGGTGCTGCATTATCCGTCAAGGCGGTCACCGGTTGCCCCATTAAGTTTGTGGCGACAGGTGAGAAAATGGATGCATTAGAACCCTTTCACCCGGACCGGATGGCTTCACGGATTCTCGGGATGGGCGATGTTCTCACCTTAATTGAGAAAGCCCAAGCGACGATGGACGAAGAGCGGGCTCGAGAGCTGGAACGTAAAATGCGCACTCAAACCTTTACCTTTGATGATTTTTTAGAGCAGTTGCGACAGGTGCGCAACATGGGCCCCCTGGATGAACTGCTAGGCATGTTACCAGGTGTTGGTCAGGCAAAGGGCTTAAAAAATTTGCAAGTAGATGAAAAGCAGTTAGCTCGGGTTGAGGCCATTATCTGTTCCATGACACCGCAGGAAAAGCAAGAGCCAGGTATTATCAATGCAAGTCGTCGGCGTCGAATTGCCCGTGGAAGTGGGACTACTGTACAAGAAGTAAACCGCTTGATCAAACAGTTTCAGGATATGAAAAAAATGATGAAGCAGTTTTCGGGTATGGGTAAAGGGGGAAAAAGACGGAGAATGCGAGGTTTCCCCTTCCTATAAAGAGACCAAGGAAGTGATTCTCACCATTTAGAAGGAGGTGATAAAGATGGCGGTAAAAATTCGGCTTAAGCGGATGGGTGCCAAGAAAAGACCATTTTATCGTTTGGTTGTAGCCGATTCTCGTTCACCACGGGATGGTCGCTTTATTGAGGAGATTGGATACTACAATCCATTAACCAATCCAGCCCAGATTAAAATTGACGAAGAAAAAGCGCTGAAATGGCTCTCAGATGGAGCACAACCTTCCGATACGGTTCGCTCCTTGTTCCGGCAAACAGGTATTTTGAAAAAAGTACATGAGGCCAAATATGGTAAGTAACTCCCACCCATTGGTTGAGGGGGATGAACGGTGAAAGAATTAATTGAAGTGATCGCTACAGCTTTGGTGGATCGTCCCGACCAGGTTCAGGTTCATGAAAAGGTAGAAAAGGACCGCAAGGTATACCAGTTGTCTGTAGCCAAAGAGGAGATGGGCAAGGTAATTGGTAAGGGTGGACGAGTGGCCAAAGCGATGCGAACAGTGGTAAGTGCTGCTGCAGCAAAAGAAGGAACACGTGTCACTCTCGAAATCCTATAGTCTCTAGTAAAGTGGTGAAAATGAGAGTGAAGGGAGCTGCGGCGATGGATGCACCCAAATGGCTGTGTGTTGGTTATATAACGGGTACTCACGGCTTGCGTGGGGAAGTACGCGTCGCCTCCCGTACCGACTCCCCTGAAGAACGCTTTGCCGTGGGAAATGAATTGTATCTTTCCCCCTCTGAGGGAGAAGAGTTGATACCGCTAAAAGTGGAACGGAGTCGTCCCCATAAGAAGGGGTGGCTCATTAAGTTTCACGGTTGGGATCAGATCGAGGAGGCAGAGCCGTATAAAGGGGGAAAGTTGGTGGTTCGTGCTGCGGTGGAAGATCTGGAGGAAGAGGAGTATTATTTCTATCAGATCATTGGCTGTCAAGTCGTAACTACCGAAGGCCGTGAGCTTGGAGAGGTTGTCGAAATTATCCAGACAGGAGCAAATGATGTCTGGGTCGTTCGCCCTGCAGATGGAGGTCGTGATCTTCTTATTCCTTACATCGACCAAGTGGTGAAAGAGGTAGATGTGGAAAGCAAGCAGGTGGTGATTCAGTGGATGGAGGGGCTGGGTTAATGGGCCCGAAGATTCATTTCGATGTTCTTACCCTTTTTCCGGAGATGTTCTCCAGCTTTCTTTCTGTAAGCATTATAAAGAGAGCCCACGAAAAAGGACTTGTAAGTACTTCGATTTTGGATTATCGGCAGTGGAGTACAGATAAACACCAAACCGTGGATGATACCCCCTATGGGGGCGGTGGCGGGATGGTCTTAAAGCCAGAACCTCTGTTTTATGCCATCGATGACCTGCTGGCTGAGAGTGAAGAGCGACCACCGATAATATTGATGACACCCCAGGGTGAACCCTTTACACAGAAGAAAGCAGAAGAGCTCGCGAAACATCCTCACCTGATTCTGATTTGCGGTCATTATGAAGGCTATGATGAACGCATTCGTCAATACTTGGTTACCGAGGAGATCTCGATCGGTGACTATGTACTTACCGGAGGCGAGCTGCCAGCGATGGTCGTGATGGATAGTATTATTCGGCTAATCCCTGGCGTGCTTGGAAACCAGCGGTCTGCGGTAGAGGATTCGTTTGCTACGGGACTGTTAGAATACCCCCAATATACACGTCCCGCTGAATTCCGAGGAATGAAGGTGCCTGAGGTGCTGTTATCAGGTCACCATCAGCGAATTGAAGAGTGGCGCCGGTATCAATCCTTGTTACGTACTTGGCAGCGACGCCCAGATTTATTGGAAACCGCAGATTTGACAGACGAAGATCGTGCCATTTTGGCCAAACTGAAACAGGAAAAGCAGCAGGATGATTGATTGAGTTTCAATCATTGATATGATAAAATACCTTCATGTTTTGCCATTGTGGCGATTGCTTCATGAGCCGTTTCAAAATTGGATAAAGTTGATGAATAAGATAGATTACTGTTGGAAGAAAGGAGGAGACTCACGATGAAGCCGATTATTCGTGAAGTGACTAAGGACCAATTAAGGAAAGATATCCCTGATTTTCGTCCTGGAGATACTGTTCGTGTCCATGTGAAGGTTGTCGAAGGACAGCGTGAACGGATTCAGGTTTTTGAAGGGGTCGTACTGGCCCGTCGTGGAACTGGGATTTCAGAAACCTTTACCGTTCGGAAGGTCTCCTATAATGTAGGAGTGGAACGGATTTTTCCTTTACATTCTCCCCGTATTGCTAAAATCGAAGTGGTTCGTCGGGGTAAGGTACGTCGTGCAAAACTGTATTATCTGCGCAAGCTGCGTGGAAAAGCAGCCCGGATCAAGGAAGCGCATCGTTAAAAAAAGGGGCTTGATTGCAAGCCCTTTTTGTCCATTTTTCTTATTATAATGTTATTAAGGAAAGAACATTCACAGTTTCGTAGACTCTTGGTTACATATTCGATTCTATTGTATCTGTTCTACTTTCATTTATAAATATTTTCTGGATTTAAAGTAAAAGAGTTACCATATAAATATCTTTTTCAAGATCGATTAAAAAACCTTTTTCGTAATTCGGGAGGATCAGATGAACCAGTTGCCCCCCCGTTCGTTTAGATATAAACAGAATAAAGATAAAGAAGCTTGGGAATGGATTCAGGCGTTTATTATTGCGGTGATTCTTGCTTTACTCATTCGTTTTTTTGTCTTTAGTCCTTTTAATGTATCGGGTCCGTCGATGAGTTCAACATTACAAGATGGTGATCTCGTGATCGTCAATAAATTGATCACCCGTATCAAACCACCTGAGCGGGGCGATATTATTGTGTTTCACGCGACAGAAGACAAAGACTATATTAAGCGGGTTATTGCTCTTCCTGGAGAAACGATCTCCGCTCAAAATAATCAGGTGCGGATTAATGGGGAAAGCATCGACGAACCGTATATCGATCCCGGGAATCATACCGAAGACTTTAGTCCGGTTCGAGTTCCAGAAGGACATGTTTTTGTGATGGGTGATAATCGCCGGGATAGTACAGACAGTCGTTCGAGTACGTTGGGCCCTGTCCCGATCGATAAGATTGTGGGACGAGCAGATCTCGTCTTCTGGCCACTTAAAGACTTTCGTTTCTTGTGGTAAAGTGTGCAAAGCAGGTGATGTAGATGACGATTCAGTGGTTTCCTGGACATATGGCAAAAGCCCGCCGCCAAGTGGAAGAAAAGCTTAATCAAGTTGATCTTGTGATGGAGCTTCTCGATGCCCGTCTACCCTTATCCAGTAGGAATCCACTTATAGATGAACTGGTGGGACGGCGACCACGGATTGTTTTACTTACCAAAAGTGATTTGGCCGATCCCGATAGAAATCAGGAGTGGTTACGTTACTTTAAGGATCAGGGGACTCCTGCTCTTTTGATCGATGCCCAGGCTGGGACAGGTGTAAATGAAATTCTGCCCCTCGCTCGGGAATTGCTGCAGACAAAAATCGTTGCCCAACGTAAAAAGGGAATTCGGTCTTCACGGATGAGGGGAATGATTTTGGGAATTCCCAATGTAGGCAAGTCCTCTTTAATCAATCGTTTGGCCAAAAGAAGTGCGGCAAAAACAGGGGACCGTCCGGGAATCACTCGTTCTGAGCAGTGGATTCGTGTTGGAACCTTGGAATTATTGGATACTCCAGGGATTTTATGGCCCAAGTTTGACGATCCGATTGTAGGCCTTCGTTTAGCAGCCAGTGGAGCAATCAAAGAAGAATTACTGCCTACAGAGGAAGTTGCTCTATACCTATTGAATCACTTGCTTTCACATTATCCACAAAGTTACATTGATCGATATGGGTCTTTTCCAAAAGGAGAAGGCCTTCTTTTGCTGGAGCAAGTAGGGAGAAAACGGGGCTGTATGCAGCGTGGCGGTACAGTAGACTTAGAGCGAGCAGCTGAAGTACTATTGCGGGATTTTCGGACAGGGAAATTGGGGCGGATTTCACTGGAGAGGCCAGAGGATTGGGAAAAGGAGCAAGCTGATGCGAGTACCAGGGACCATTAAGGAAATTCGAGCACGTCTTTTGAAAGAAGAACCAAGCGAATCCTTTATTCGTCAATTGCAAAATGATCCGCGGGCAGGTGTACGCCAGCTGGCCCAAACCTATCTGCGGGCACAAGAGCGCAAGCGCCAGGAAGAGAAGCGTATCGCCGCCATGTGGCAGTTTGAGCAAACTTACCGTGAACAGGGCTACCAAGTGATTGCTGGAGTGGATGAGGCGGGACGAGGTCCTTTGGCCGGCCCTGTTGTAGCGGCGGCGGTCATTTTACCGGAAGATTTCGATGCTTCAGGTTTAAAGGATTCCAAGGAGTTGTCTGCGAAAGAGCGGTTGCAACTCCGAACGCGGATTGAAAAAGAAGCACAGGCTGTGGCGATCGATATAGTGGATGCTGCCTACATTGATCAACACAATATTTTACAAGCCACCTACCAGGCGATGCGGAATGCTGTAAGAAAGTTGTCGATCAAGCCGGACTTCCTCCTAGTGGATGCCGTTTCCATTCCTGACATGGATATCCCACAGCATGGAATTGTTAAAGGAGATCGATTAAGCCACTCCATTGCTGCAGCATCCATTATTGCGAAAACAGTTCGGGACGAGTGGATGTTAGAGGCTGCGAAACAATATCCAGAATACGGGTTTGAAAAGCACAAGGGCTATGCGACCCTGGAACATCAAGAAGCTTTAGCTAAATGGGGACCTTGTCCAATACACCGTCGTAGTTTTGCTCCCGTACAGGAATGGGGGTTGGCCCGAGTACAAAAATAGGACCGGTGAGTGAAGTGTTCCAGGAGAAAGATCGGCGATTTGAAATCGGACGGTTGGGAGAGAAAATCGCCTGTCGTTACTTAGAAAAAAAGGGATATCGGATTATCGAAACCAATTGGCGGACACGGCGTGGCGAGTTGGATGTGATCGCGATTCAGGAAGGAACCCTTGTAATCGTGGAGGTTCGTTCTACACGGGGAGTTCGCTTTGGGTATGGATTCCAATCCGTCGATCATCGAAAACGGATGCAAGTAAGACGTCTTGCAGAACAATACATCGCTGTTAAAGGGTTTGATCATTATCCTTTGCGTCTTGATGTGATTTCGGTTCTCTTATCCCGTGATCCTTCCCCTAAATTAATAGAGCTTCGCCACTTGGAAGGGGTTTTGTAAAGCGGATTCTACATATAAGGACAAGTGAGATCACCTATTTTTATACTTTTGTGTTTCTATCTAGTTCATTATTTCCTTGGGAGCATAGTATAAAATATCTCCCGAGGAAAGGAAGGTTGATCCTGATGTCCTATTACCAAGGTGGAGGAGGAGGCTACGGAATCGGCTTCCGCAGACTTCTCATTTTCTTGTTGGTTATCGCTACCATCTTTGTTTTTGTTGGTGCTTTTTAATGGTTACGCCCTCTCTATGAGAGGGCGCTTTCTTCTTTAAGAGGCTTTATTTTAGTTATTTCACCGCATTGTCCGAAGCTCTACAAATGGGATTTTCATTGACTCTTTGCCTCCTATCATGTCACAATAAAAAAAAGCTAGTGTAAGAGAAGCAAAACCATTCATATAAATGGATGCCATTTGATAGGAGGAATTTCATTGAAGGATGTATATATTGTAGCAGGGGCTCGTACTCCTTTCGGTTCCTTTGGTGGTCGATTCAAAGATGTTTCAGCTGAGGAACTGGGCGTCGCAGCAGCCAAGGAAGCGATCCGGCGGGCGGGTCTGGAAGCAGACCATATTGATAATGTGGTGATCGGCAATGTGCTGCAGACACATCGAGGTTCGCCATATTTGGCTCGCCATATTGCTTTGGGTGGAGGAATTCCTCAGGAAGTCCCAGCGTTAACTGTAAACCGCCTCTGCGGGTCGGGGATGCAGGCTGTCCTTTCTGGAGCCCAATCGATTCGACTGGGAGAATCAAAGGTGGCTTTAGTTGGGGGAGCGGAAAACATGAGTCAGGCTCCTTATGTGGTAAGGGGAGCACGTTGGGGAATTCGGATGGGAGATGAAAAGCTGGGAGATACGTTGCAGGAACTCTTAACCGATAAAAGCATCGGGATGGGGATGGGGATTACTGCAGAAAATCTAGCCAAAAAATATGAGATTTCCCGGGAAGAGCAAGATGCTTTTGCTCTGCAAAGTCAGCAACGTGCAGCTTCCGCTCAACAGAAAGGATTTTTAGCAGAAGAGATTGTGCCAGTTCATGTAAAAGGGCGAAAAGGAACTGTTGTAGTGGAGGAGGATGAACATCTCCGTCCGGATACAACACTAGAAGGTTTAGCTGCTTTAAAACCTGTTTTTGATCGGGAAGGGACGGTTACGGCGGGAAATTCCAGTGGAATTAACGATGGTGCCGCCTGTCTGATCATTTCCGATGAAGAGGCCTTACAAAAGCATCAAATGACTCCCTTGGGCCGAATTTTAAGTTGGGCGGTAGTTGGAGTAGATCCCACGATTATGGGGATTGGGCCCGCTCCTGCTTCGCGAAAGGCGCTGGAAAAGGCGGGACTTACCCTTGATGATGTAGATTTGATTGAAATCAATGAAGCATTTGCTGCTCAGTACCTTGCAGTGGAGAAAGAGTTGGGACTGAACCGGGAGAAAGTGAATGTGAATGGTGGCGCCATTGCCTTGGGCCATCCAGTAGGAGCGAGTGGAGCACGGATTCTATTAAGTTTGTTAAATGAGTTGAAGAGGAGAAAGAAAAAAATAGGACTTGCCTCCCTTTGCATCGGTGGTGGCCAGGGGATCGCAATGGTTGTGGAAGCACTATAATTATGAAAAAAAGTAGGTTTCTCATAAAGAAACCTACTTTTTTAGATGGTTCTGGATTGGGGATTAAACAGCTTCCAAATGGGTTTCTAGTAATTGTTGATAAAGCTCTTCTCCCCCAATATGTACTCGTAAGAAAACTTGCTCTGGGTCATTGCAATACCACTGATAAAACTGATGAAAGACAAGATAAATGCTTTTCTTTACTTCTGGCTGAGGATATAATTTTAGATCGACAAATAAGCTGTAGATGTGGCGTTCACTTAAACGGTGACTGGAAACTTTCATAGAAGAGAGTGTTTCTTCAAGTCCTTTTAGCACCCAGGTGACCCATTCTGGTGGGGTGTCGGCTAAAAAGTGAAGGGTAAATCCCATCATCGGATAGCGATGAAGGTCATCCTGAGTATAAATGGGTGACCCTTCTTTTTTGGCGTCATAGAGGAAAAATTCAATATGGATTTTTTGGGATTTTGGCTTTTCGGTTATAGGTTCTTCCTGGGGCTGGATCGACTTTGTTTCGGTCTGCTCCAGTGCGTGATCCATTGATAAACGATCTTGTCCGCTATCATCAGCCGATTCGGGCGCGAAAGAACGCTTTAGCCATGTCCACACCCGTTTCCCCTCCCAATAAGAGATCTATTAAAAATTATACTAAAAATTCGTGATAGATGAAAGAGTACCTACTTATTTTTGTTTACATAAAAGAGATAATAAGGCATTATTCTTTAAAATCTTTTTTACTTATGCTAATATATCGATATAGAGGTATTTTATACTTCTTGCGTTACATACATACTTTTATCAGGAGGTTTCGTTATGGCGGTACTTGGGGAATTACTTCGTCATCGTGCCCGTATATCACCGGATCTAGAAGCTTTGGTATATGGCAATTACCGATTTACCTTTCGGGAATATAATGAGCGGGTAAACCAACTGGCCAACTATTTGCTTCAAAACCAGGTGGGTAAAGGGGATCGGATTGCGATTCTATTAAAAAATAGTTATCCTTTCCCGATCATTTACATGGCTGCAGCTAAAATTGGTGCAATCACTGTACCTATCAATTATCGAGTAAAAACCGATGAACTTCGTAGAATTTTAGAAGATTGTTCGCCAGCAGTTTTGTTTTATGATGGGGACTTTGAGCAGGTATTGCCCTTAATCGGGGAGCTCCCTTTCTTGAAGCAGGCCATCTGTGTGGAAAAGGGAGATCGGATCCAGCCAGTATTTGAGGAATTGTTTGTGGGATCTACCGAAGAACCGAGAGTTGATCTTTTGGAAACCGATCCTGCACTGCTGATTTATACTTCAGGTACCACCGGACGACCGAAGGGAGTGGTCTGTTCCCATGGCAGCCTTTTTTCAAGTACGATCACCAATTGTACGACTTTGGATCTACGGTATAAAGATCGCTTCCTCTTTATAACTCCTCTTTTCCATATTAGCGGTATGACCTTTATCATCGGGGCGCTATTCCGTGGGATCACACTCCTTCTTAGCAATCAGTTCCATCCGGTGAAGATTTGGGAGTATCTCAATGCAGAGCGGATTACGGGTATGATGTCGGTTCCCTCGATGTTGAGTTTTATGGTGGAGGTGGTAAAGGCACAGGAGATTGATTTCCCATCCCTCCGAATGATCTTATGTGGTGGATCAAGTGTACCTGAGTCACACATTCGTCAGATGGCAGAGCTTGGTTATCCTGTGGCTCAAGTGTATGGAGCAACCGAATACTCAGGTGCAATCACCTATTGGACTCCAGATATGGGCTTGGAGAATTGTGCTTCTGTAGGGAAAGCGGTTAATCTGACAGAGTTAAAAATTATTGATCCGCGCACAGGAGAGACGTTACCTCCAGGAGAGATCGGTGAGATTGTGTGCCGTGGCCCCTTAACCTTCTCTGGGTACTGGAATATGCCGGAGGAGACAGAAAAGGTACTCAAAAAAGGCTGGTATCATACACAAGACGTGGGGTATATGGATGAGAATGGCTTCCTCTACATCGTGGATCGTCTCCGAGACATGATTATTGTAAGTGGCGAAAACGTCTTTCCAGCACAGGTGGAAGCAGTCCTTTCAAAACATGAGCAGGTAGCGGAAGTAGCTGTAGTCGGGGTAAAGCATTCCGTATGGGGCGAATTGGCAAGAGGTTATGTCGTCTTGAAGGAAGGGGCGACGATTACGGAAGAGGAACTGCTGGAATATGCCCGAAAACATGTCCCGATCCATTATTTGCATGAGGTTGTCTTTGTGGAGCAGTTGCCCAAGAATGGAATGGGCAAGGTGATGAAATATATTCTCCGTGAGCATGCCAATAGAGAAGCGCAAACGACAAATTAATCACTAAAGAGTAATGGAGAAAGCCACCGTTATTCATACGGTGGCTTTTTTGTAGAATGCGAGTTAAAATTCGATACATAGATTACTTAAACTTCCATATTCGTAGGTTTGGTTGATTACAATCGGTGTCTTGTTTTCATCTCCACTTCCCATAGCGATAAAGAGTGGAACAAAGTGTTCCGGTCTCGGCACGGCCTTATCTGCATGGGGAGCGAGTTGACGATAGTTGTTAAGGGAGTCCAGATCCCTTTCTTTTACTTTCTCAATCAACCAATTATCAAACTCTACTGCTTCTTTCATGGGTTCCGTTGCATCGGGGAAAATCCATTGTAGATTGTGTACGGATGCTCCACTGCCGATCACCAAAATGTCCTCTTCTCCAACTCCTCGTAATGCTTTTCCGATGTTGTATTGTTCTTTGGGAGGCAAGAAAGGATAAATGGATAATTGAATCACAGGGATGTCTGCCTTTGGAAACATATGACGCAGTGCTACCCATGAACCGTGGTCTAACCCTCTTTTTTCTTCTCTTCTTGTTTGGATGCCAGCATTCTTAAATCGCTCTTCAAGGATCTGGGCAATTTTAGTCGATCCCTTGGCTGGGTATTTGACCTGGTACATTTCTTCTGGAAAACCGTAATAGTCATAGATGGTTTCAAGAACATCGTCTGTATAAGTGAAGGAGAGAATTTCGCTTTCCCAATGAGCGCTAAAGATAGCAATCGCTTTGGGTTGAAGACGTTCGCCTAATTTCCGTAGGAAGTCGGAATATTCGTTCTGTTGTATCGCTAAGAAGGGGGAACCATGCCCGATAAATAATGAGGGCATCATAATGGCCTGCACCTCCGATATGTTTTTCGATTTAAAATGTATAGTAACTCTACTATGAACCTCCTTGTTTAGATTTCGCTTCTACCGCTATAATATTCCCTAAGTCTATTATTCGGAAGTAGGCACTTAAATGTATCATAGTATACAAAAAGAAACCTTAGGAGGAAGTTCTATGGATGATGGATGTAATGGCGGTGTTGCAGCAGCTCTTGGTATCCTGGTGGGAAAATGGAAGCCGATTATCATTTATCATATTTTAGAAAATGAAGTGTTGCGTTTCAGCGAATTGCAACGATTAATCCCCGATATATCCAAAAAAATGCTGACAACGCAATTAAGGGAATTGGAATATCATGATATTATTCATCGCAAAGTGTATGCTCAGGTTCCACCAAAGGTTGAATACTCCATTACGGAATACGGAAAAGGCTTAAAGCCACTGTTGATGGCCATGCATGAATGGGGATTAGCCCATTTACAGCACTTGGAGGAACTTTATGGGAAAGATTACGATATAAAGGGAATGAAATAAATTAGATAGGCCACCGCTTTTGCAGTGGCCTTTATGTAAGAAGGAATTGGCAAAAAATCCTCGAAATAGATAATATCTTGTCTTTTTATGGAGGATGAAATGTACGCCAAATTATATAGCGGAACCGTCCTTGGTGTGGATGGCTTGGTGATTGAGGTTGAACTGGATATTAGCAACGGTTTGCCTGTTTTTGACGTAGTGGGACTGCCGGATTCTGCAGTCCGTGAAGCCCGGGATCGGGTACGGGCAGCGATT
The DNA here is from genome assembly GCA_937975135.1 of uncultured Thermoactinomycetaceae bacterium. Lineage (GTDB taxonomy): Bacteria > Bacillota > Bacilli > Thermoactinomycetales > CALJVA01 > CALJVA01. The sequence continues at coordinate 133,197 of CALJVA010000022.1, forward strand.
AAAAACAGTGGCGGAAATTTCCCCCTGCAGCGAATAACGGCCAATCTAGCACCTGCCGACTTAAAGAAAGAGGGATCAGGATTTGACCTCGCATTGGCCTTAGGGGTAATGATTGCGAGTCAACAAGTAAAACCAAAATCTCCTTCCCTTTTGGACAACCTCCTTCTCTTAGGCGAACTCGCCCTAGATGGTTCTCTCCGTCCCATTCCAGGGGTACTTCCTATGGTGATGGCCGGGAAACAGCGAGGGTTTCATCAGGTGATGCTCCCCCGGGAAAATGCGATGGAAGGGGCCTTGGTGGAAGGGATAGAGGTGATTCCTGTCGCTACCTTAAAGGAGGCAGTTCAGGTTCTACGGGGGGAAGGGGAAGTGGCGCAGGTTCCAAGGGAAGAAACCAATGATCAGCCTATATCTATGGATGACTTTGCTGACGTGTTGGGACAAGCCCATGTGAAGCGGGCCATGGAGGTGGCCGCTGCGGGAATGCATAACTTGTTATTAATCGGCCCTCCTGGATCGGGAAAAACCATGTTGGGAAGAGCGTCACCGCCGGGTGGACGATGGCGTTGAGGTCGGCGAGCGCGGCGGGGTCGTCGAAGACCCGGTCGGCGACCGCGGCACGGTCGAGGGTGCCGTCGGCGGCGACGATCTCGCGCCCGAAGCGCTCGACCATGGCGTCGAAGACGGGGGTCCCCGGCTGCTGCAGCTCGCGGACGATGGCGCCGGCGTCGACCACGACCGCGCCGCGCTCGGCCAGCATGGCCGACACGGTGGACTTGCCCGAGCCGATGCCTCCGGTGAGACCGATGACCAGCACGGCGTCCGACGTTAGCCAGGCG
>CALJVA010000023.1 GCA_937975135.1 uncultured Thermoactinomycetaceae bacterium
AACTCCTTCGACTCTTTTTCTCTATCAATATGAGAGAAAGAGAAGAAATAGACCGTAAAAATCTTCTTAGTCTCAATTTATTAGACAAGTACCTGTTGAATTACAACATTTTAAAGCATCACTAAGTAAAATAGTCCAATCATATTCCTCTATTAAGCACATAAAGCAAAGCAAGTCATAACAGTAATATTAACCACAACCACTTTTAAAAAATATTTGACAAAATCAAAAAGATATTGAAAGGCATTTTTTCGTACTCTACAATATTAATTAAAGTGAGTAATTATCAAATTTAATAGTGAATTAAAAGCGATTTAATCCAGGTGATATTGGTATGAAATCTAATTCTATAAAACCTTATTATTCGACTGCTCTTGGGAAATGTTATCATGGACTGGCAGAAGAATTGCTTAACACGTCTTTAGGAAAAGAATTAGAAGGAAAAGTTAATTTAATACTCACTTCCCCCCCATTTCCTCTAAATCATAAAAAGCAATACGGGAATTATAATGGACAAGACTACATCAATTGGCTCGTTCAGTTTGCTCCGGTTTTTGCTCGACTTCTTACACCAAATGGGTCAATCGTGATGGAATTAGGGAATTCTTGGGAACCTGGAAGACCCATCCAATCTTTGTTGCCTATTAAAACGTTGCTTGCATTTGTTGAAGATCCTAATGCTGGATTAAGACTTTGTCAAGAATTCATCTGTCATAACCCTGCTCGTTTACCTACACCAGTGCAATGGGTTAACATTCAAAGGAGTCGAGTAACAGATAGTTTTACTCGTATTTGGTGGATGTCAATATCTGATGAACCCAAAGCTGACAACCGCAAAGTGCTTCGTCCATATAGCAAAAGCATGCGAAAACTCCAAAAGCGTAAATCATATAATGCCGGCAAAAGACCTTCAGGGCATGATATTGGCAAAAAATCTTTTTTGATTGATCATGGAGGTAGTATTATGCCAAATGTAATTGAGGTGGAACCAATTGATCCCAATAAAGATCCACGTCTCCCAACTAATGCATTTAGCATCTCAAATACAGCTTCAAATGATTATTTTCACCGACAATGCCGTGCCCTGGGAATAAGACCACATCCTGCTCGTATGCCTTTAGGATTAGCAGATTTCTTTATTCAATTCCTAACTGATCCCGGCGATTTGGTATTTGATCCATTTGCAGGTTCCAACACTACTGGATTCTGCGCTGAAAAAAACAACCGTAGATGGGTTAGTATTGAGGCGTGTGAAAGTTATGTTCAACAGTCTACATTACGGTTTCAAGAATTAGAATCTTTTAATCACAACAATAAGGAGGATAAACAACAATGACACTAACGAATCAATTGCTAACCCTCATTGACGTAGATCTCTTTGTCGAAGGAAAAAAAGAAGAAACGTTTATTGGCAGACCTTTTTATTTGGATTATAACACTGCTTTATTACTAGTCGCAGATTCTTGGAAAAAACGTGTAGGCGGTGTTCCTCAAGGAACATTCTTACTTGCTTTTTATGAAAACGAAGAAGAAGTAGAAGAATGCCTTTTGCTTCGAGCAATTAAACCGACAAAACTACCTACAGATGATGATATCATTAAGGCGATGGTAGAATATTACAAAGACGACCTTAAAACATCTGGGAAGGACAATCAGCTGGATGATTTGACTCGCTATGAATTTAGCTTTTCTGGATTGGAATGCCGAGCTTTAGGAACATTCTATAAGGACAATCAAGGAAATACTCGTTTTGGAGCTGACGTCGAAAACTTCTATAGTGCACACAATTACCGAGTCTTTAAGCCGTCCGGTAAAATTTTGGGTAAAATTGTTAATTTTAGAGACGGTAGCAGGCTCCCTGGCCAGAAAACTGACGTTAGAATTGGTAAAGTCCGCTACAGCTCGAGCAGAAGATTTCAGGACTTAGAAAAAACAGAGGTTCCCGTTTATGTATCTGCAGTAGATTTTCTTGGCAAAAGAACTGCATTGTTTGGTATGACACGTACAGGAAAATCAAATACCGTTAAAAAAATTATCCAAGCCACAGTTGAACTAAGTGGAACTGCTTCTTCAACTTTATCTTCAATGCACCCAGTCGAGCAAAACCTGGTTCCTTATAACGAATCTGGGGGACCAAAATTCCCCGTAGGCCAAATTGTTTTTGATATCAACGGTGAGTATGCCAACCCTAATCTACAAGACGAAGGAACAGCTATTTTTGAAATGTTTAGAGAAGATGTAACCAGGTACAGCGTCGTAGAAAAAAATGGGTTTAAAATTATGAAGGTGAACTTTTATCGTGATATCCAAGTTGGCTTTGAATTAATTCGCTCCTACTTGCTTGCCTCTGATTCCAGTGACTATGTAAACAACTTTTGTGCAGTTGACCTCAGTTACACAGATGATTTAATGGAAGACCCCTCATTCAAAACTAGATATTATCGCAAATTAGCAGCTTATAAGTGTTGTTTATATCTAGCAGGATTCCCGCTAAATAACAATAAGCTGAGATTTAAGGGGCATTCCGAAATAAATAAAAAAGTTAATGACGAAAATCCCATAGATCCTAGTAAAGGAATTAGTTATGATGAAGCTGTAACTTGGTTTACATGGGTTTGGGATAATTATGAAAAGGAAGACTTTTTTCGGGAATATAGACAAAAACATAATAATGAATGGGCTGACGAAGATCTAAAAAGCCTTTTGGTTTTCCTGACACGAAAACAAAAACCTGGTTCTAAAGCAAGTATAACTGGATATAGAAAACTTAAGCCTTTAATTAAATTGCATACAAATTCCGCTAATCGGTCTTTTGAAGAAGAAATTATTACCCTTTTGCGCAACGGGAAAATTGTCATTGTTGACCTCTCTCAAGGTGATCCAGACATTCAAAGACTGTATTCGGAAAGGATTTGTAAGAAAATCTTTCAAAATGCTATGGATCGTTTTGTGAAAACACTACCTAATAATTTTATCCAGTTTTATTTTGAGGAAGCGCATAACCTCTTTCCTAAAAAAGAAAATCCTGACCTTAGTCAGATTTATAATAGGATCGCAAAAGAAGGAGCAAAATTAAACTTGGGTATGATTTACGCCACACAAGAAGTTAGTTCCATCAGTAGTAATATTCTTAAGAACACTCAAAACTGGTTTGTTGCTCACCTTAACAACGAAGATGAACTCAAGGAACTAAAAAAGTATTACGATTTCGGGGATTTTACAGATAGTTTGACTCGTTTTAGTGCTGATTCGGATAAAGGATTTGTTCGGATGAAAACTTATTCTAATCCTTTTGTAGTCCCGGTTCAAATTGATCGGTTTAGTGTGAATTAACTTTTACACAAAGGAGAGTGAATACAATGGGTTACATTAGCCGGAGAAACCGCCGTCCTCCAGAATATGCCAGTATGTCTGGCCATATCAGCTTCATGAACGAAGAGGCCGTGAAACAATTTTTAGGACAGTGCAAATTACCACCCTCTGTTAATGAGGTGGCTATTCCACAGTCAAATATAGTGACAGTCCCAGCTTTAAAACGCAACCCCATTGATCTTATCATTGCTGTAGACGGAGGGTTTGGAGAAGTAACAGTTCGTAAAGAATTCCCTTCCAGCATTTTAACTTTTTATAAATTTGGCGCACTAATGTTCAAAGTTTCCGATTTGGAAAATTTACAGTCAAGACCGTTTATCGACCCCTCTGACATAGCAAAACTTAAACAAATTAAGCGTTTTCCTTTTGTACTTCCCACACGCAATATTTCTGTTAAGGGACATTCCCTTACTGATTCAGTTCGACTAACTTTTTACGAGTTTTTTACAGATAGTCAAGAAGGGGAAAAACCATTTATTGACTCACTACGCTGGCTAATATTTGAACAATATAGGTCTGATACTCAATCACCTGAGTGGAATCTAGCTAGCTGTCCAACATGTAGAGGTAAAAATATCAAAATTACACCCGAGATGGATAACTCATTTCCTTGCCCTTACTGTTCTAACACACTCTATCTGACAGATATTTTTCGTTTGCACGAGGTTATAGACAATGAGCTTGGGGCAGAAGGAATTATTTCCTATACAATGTCTTTATTAGAGCAGTTGCTTTTGGTACATCTTGTTAAAACTATTTGGGACTTAAAACCAGATCTATTAAGCAATGTTCTTTTTATCAAAGATGGACCTTTGGCGTTTTTCGGACAGACAGCTAATTTACACAAGCCTATGCGGAGCCTTGTTTCATTTTTGGCGAAAAAAAGTGACTCAAACAACATGATTAACTTAGTCGGAATTGAAAAGTCTGGGGCTTTTGTTGATCACGCTAACGAAATTCGCGAATTATTAAAACCTGGACAAGCGTTTATTCTGGACAATGATTATATAAACAAATACATTATACCTGGTCAAGATTATGGAAAAAGCACCTATTATGGAAACAAAGTATTCTTTCGCACTGAGGACGATAAATTATATGTATTAACATTACCTACTTTTCAAAAAAAAGACAAGCCTACTGTTGAAGACTTCCCCGGTTTTTACACGATTTTAAATAACGTTTCCAAATTGAAATGCGATATGTATGATGACGCACTTATTCCGGTTGCAATAGTAAACAAATTAGTTTCACTTTCTCAACATCCCAGTATTACATTAATTGAGCATTTCGCAAAAGAACACTTAAGCTCGCCATCAAACAACTGACTTGAGATAACTTAAAAACGTCGAATTTATCATATCATTCCGTTTTAAAACATATTCACCTCTCTACGTACGTTTCAGTAACCCCATATCAACCGAGAAACCCTGGGAGGCGATCAACCGATGGTAAACGGCTCTTTACACCGG
>CALJVA010000024.1 GCA_937975135.1 uncultured Thermoactinomycetaceae bacterium
GGGCGGGAGCCCCTGGGAGAGTAGGACGTTGCCAGGCATAAGAAAGCAGCTCAAGAAACTTGAGCTGCTTTTTCTATTACTATGGATGATCAGGGTGTGGAAAATAAATTATGAAAGGGAGGAAGATCCCTTTCTTTTTCTAAGATAAATTCTTTGATAGTAGATCATAAGTGTATAACGGAGTAAGACTAACATGGGTACATAACCGAGCAAAATTATTTGAAACAAAAAATGTTTATCGCTCATCTGGATCACACCCGTTTTTTTCTTTATTCTTTGGATTAAATCCCAAAATTATTCTCTAAATCCCTCAGCTCGTTTAACTAGGAGCACAAATATTTAGGAGGAATTCCACTTTGTAAGAGATAGGGTTGGAACATTGAACAAGGGATCATGATATAATGAGAAGAGGAAAGATGCTTAAATCGAGGCATAAGATCTATTGTAAGTCTGATTGCACTTTTCTCTACATCAGTAATGGAAATGTAAGAATCTTTTATCATATCTTGGTATTAGGTAAACCGATTTTGAATGGATGATCATGAGCCCTTAGTCATCAAGGTGTCGATTAGGTATGATCCACCATCGATCCGGAAATAATGGCTAAAAATGAAATAAAAGGTGGGTCGGAAGTTGTTAGAGAAAGAAAATCAGATCCGCTGTATTGTATGCGATAAATTACAATTAGAAGGAATTGTGGTTCTCGACGAATTTATATGTGATCAGTGTGAACGAGAGATGGTTCAAACCCATGTTGAAGATGAAAAGTATCCATACTTTGTTTTTCGAATGAGGAAAATCTGGTTAAAAGAGCAGGCATAACAGGGCGGGGACGAGGATCAGTGTCCCCGTTTCTTTATTGTGATTTTTACTTATACCTTATGTAAACGCAATCGATTCATTATGTACGATGGAGGGACCCTAGGTGAATCAAAAGCAAGCTCCGTTGTTTGATATCTTGGTTAAGCATGCACAAGAAGCAAAAGGGAACTTTCATGTCCCTGGACATAAACAAGGACAAGCCTTTGATTCAGAAGGAGCAACTTACTTTACACCCTTACTAAACATTGATTTAACCGAATTGCCGGGGCTCGATGATCTTCATGAACCAACTGGTCCTATACAGGATGCACAAAAATTGGCTGCACAAGCCTTTGGTGCCCAACAAACCTTCTTTCTTGTAGGCGGTACCACTGCAGGAAATTTGGCTGCTATATTAAGTATTGCACATCCAGGTGATTTCATTCTGGTTGAACGAAATGCTCATCAATCGGTATTCCATGGTTGTATGTTGGCAAGAGCACGTCCCATTTACTTGGGGACGACGAGTGACTCTAGTGGTTTGCTTCAGGGCATACAGCCAGAGGTACTAGAGGAGGCATTACGGAGATTTCCGGGTATAAAGGGGGTGGTGATTACACATCCCAATTATTATGGAGTAACACAACCTCTTGATGAGATTGTTTCACTTTGCCATAAATATGGGATTCCTCTTGTTGTAGATGAAGCCCATGGAGCTCATTTTGGTTTTCATCCGGAGTTACCTAAGTCAGCCCTTCAGTATGGTGCTGACCTAGTTATCCAATCTACCCACAAGATGTTACCTTCGATGACAATGAGTTCGATGTTGCACCTTCAAGGTGATCGGATCTCAGTAACGTCTTTACAGCATTGGCTTAAAGTTATCCAATCTAGTAGCCCATCTTATCCTTTAATGGCCTCTCTTGATCTAGCCCGTAGATATATTGTGACGGATGGGAAAGAACGCTTGAATGATGTTTTGCATAGATTAAAGCACTTACGAAAGGAACTAAAAGCACTTTGTTATCTAAGGGAAACACCTTTAGGTGAAAGGAGAGATCCTTTTAAATTAACGCTTGAAGCAGTAAGACGAATTTCTGGGTATCGTTTGGAACGCTTTCTCAGGGAAAAAGGCTGTTATGTAGAGTTGGCAGACCATCGACGGATATTGTTCGCTTTTTCAATGGGTACCTCCGATGCAGAGGTTGAATACTTACTAGAGACTTTAAAGGAACTGGATAGGGAAATTCCTTTTATGAAGGAGGAGCCTCCACTGAAGCCTCCTTCTGTACCTAGGTGGAGTGTGAGTCCAAAACCTTTGGATGAGTATATTAGAGCCAAACATATAACAGTTTCTTTAGAAGATGCAGTCCATAAGATTTCTGCAGCGATGATTTTACCCTACCCACCAGGAATTCCCCTTGTACTGCCAGGAGAACAATTTAGCTCGGATGCGGTCGATTTTCTTCAAAAAGTTGTGCAAGCAGGAGGAAAAGTACGGGGAATGCGGAATTCTCAGCAATCTGTAGACGTGATAGAATAAAAGAATAATAGAACGGACCCTTAAGGGGAATCAATGGAGGAAAAGTAGTGAAAGGATGTTTTATAACACTAGAGGGACCGGAAGCAGGAGGAAAATCAACTCAGGTTTCTCGACTAAAGGAATTATTAGAGGCAAAGGGAATCCGTTACACGATTACAAGAGAGCCAGGCGGTACAAGAATTGGAGATCGTCTTCGGGAAATCTTGCTGGATCCAGATAGTAAACTGGCTTCTAAAACGGAGATTTTACTTTATGCTGCTTCACGTGCTCAGCTGGTTGATGAAGTAATTCGTCCAGCTTTAGCTCGTGGAGAAGTTGTCATATGCGATCGATATGTTGATTCCAGTATTGCCTATCAAGCCTATGGAGCAGTAGAAGATGTCGATGAGGTATCCCAGATTAATAAAATAGCCACCAGTGGCTTGTTGCCTGATAGAACTTACCTACTTGATCTACCTGTGGAAATCACACAGCAACGCCTACTAAAACGAGGAAGCAGTCCGGATCGGATTGAACAAAGGAGCTTACTTTATCACCAACGTGTGCGACAGGGTTACCTTACTTTAGCTCGCTTGGAACCAGATCGAATTATGATCGTTGATGCAACCCAAACAGAGCAAGATGTATTTTCTATGATTAAAAGGGACTTTTTACGACTATTAAGCAAGTTGGAATAGGAGGGAGATATGATGAAGTTAATTATTGCTGTCGTGCAGGATAAGGATAGTAACCGCCTTTCCCAAGCCCTTGTAAAAGAAAACATTGGTGCTACGAAGTTGGCGAGTACCGGTGGTTTTCTTAGAGCGGGAAATACGACGTTCCTCATTGGAATTGATGATGACAAGGTGGAGCAAGTGCTTGAAATTATTAAAGAGAACTGCCGTTCTCGTGAAAAGCTTATTTCACCTGTCTCTCCTATGAGTGGTAGTACAGATTACGTATCTTATCCTGTAGAAGTACAAGTAGGTGGGGCCACAGTCTTTATATTAACGGTCGATCAATTTGTACATTTCTAATCGATGTTGGAGGGATTAAGCGTGTCGTTTGATCAACTGGTCGGACAGGACCGTGTTGTTCGCTTTTTGAAAGCAATGTTAAAGCGACGGAGGATTGCGCACGCTTACTGTTTTTACGGTCCCCGTGGTGTCGGAAAACTTAAGGCGGCGATTCAGTTAGCCAAAGCAATCAATTGCAAGGAGTTAGATGGGGAAGCCTGTGACCATTGCCATATTTGTCGGCGGATTGAAAATGGAAATCATCCTGATGTGGTTCGGATTGCTCCTGAGGGACAATCGATTAAGATTGAACAAATTCGCCTAATAAAACAGGAATTCTTATTTGGAGCTTCAGAAGCTGTACGGAGGATTTTAATCATTCAACAAGCAGACGAAATGACTTTAGAAGCGGCCAACAGTCTTCTTAAATTCTTAGAGGAGCCTGGCGTACCTATGGTAGCGATTCTTATTACTGAAAATATGCATGCGTTACCTGATACGGTTTTGTCTCGTTGCCAACAGGTTCGCTTCGTTCCTCTTTCTCCTGAGATCATAACAAAAAAGCTAGTAGAACGTGGTGCACATCCAAGACAAGCCCGAATCGCAGCTCATTTAGCCAATGGAGTTGATGAGGCTTGGGAAATAGTGGAGGAAGATGGATTTGCCCAATTTTGCGAGCGGGTGATAAAATGGAGTCAAGAGATCATCTCAGGTAATCCTGGTGCATTGGTTACTTTACAGGCGGAACTTTTACATGATGTTGAGAAAGAACGTATTAAACGTATGCTTGACATCATGCAATTTTGGTTTCGCGATATCTTAAACTGCCATCTGAAGCGAGCCAATGAGCCGTTATTTCCTGAATTTCATCCTGAGCATCAAAAAATAAAGCTTCCCTTGTCAAAGCTTTTGCATATGATGAACTCGATCGAGACGGCAAAAAAAGCGTTAATGAGTCCTGTCCAACCACAAGCTGTGTTGGAACAGATGGTATTGGGAATGCAGGAGGGATCAGTAGATGTATCCCGTCGTAGGCGTTCGTTTTAAACAAGCGGGTAAGATTTATTATTTTGATCCCAATGGTTGCTCCATCCATCGTGGAGATGATTGCATTGTGGAGACAGTGCGTGGGATTGAGTATGGCAAGGTGGTTACAGGCGTTCGTTATGTTACGGAGGATGAAATTGTTCTCCCGCTAAAAAAAGTGATTCGGGTAGCGTCAAAAGAGGATACCGAAATCATGAAAAGCAATCACCAAGCTGCACTGGAAGCCTTGGATATTTGCCAGAAGATCGTTGATGAACACGGATTGGAAATGAAATTGGTTGATGCAGAGTATACCTTTGATCGCAATAAGGTAATTTTTTATTTCAGTGCAGATGGTCGAATTGATTTTCGGGAATTAGTAAGGGACTTAGCAGCTGTTTTTCGTACCCGGATTGAATTGCGGCAAATCGGAGTTCGTGATGAAGCTAAAATGTTAGGTGGAATTGGTCCATGTGGTAGGGTTCTCTGTTGCTCCTCTTTTCTAGGGGATTTTGAACCTGTTTCGATCAAAATGGCGAAAGACCAAAACTTATCATTAAATCCAGCTAAAATATCTGGGCTATGTGGCCGGTTAATGTGCTGTTTAAAATATGAAAACGACCAATACGTTGAGGCTAAGAAAAAGATGCCTGATATTGGATCTTATGTAAGTACGCCCGATGGCGATGGCCGGGTTGTAGACATGACACTTTTGGAACGTCGGGTCCGTGTTCAACTCCTTGAATCTGGGAATACAGTGGAGTTTCCTGTAGATGCGATCGAAGCAGATGTTGGACAAAATTAGGAGGGACAGGCCTTTCAATAGAAAGAGGTTGCAGGACCTTGTGAAGTACTGAAGAAGTGATTAAAGTAAGTTGTAAGGCCTACTGATGTATCCGATAAATATTTGAAGTTGATAAAGGCAACTTTTCTCTGAGGAATCGTGTACTCCTTTGCTTTGAAAGGATAAGGATATAGTTTTTGAGCGGATGCCTTTACTTAATGTTATGGTTCTTACCACTTCGAGGAGGCCTTGTGAGAGCTAGCAAGAGGTGAGGATTGTTATCTTCACAGTTTTGTGACGAATAACGATCCCCCACTCGTTGTCAATGGCGAAAGTGATTATGGTTGATCGAGGTGGGTGGCGTGGAGAAAAAAGAGATTTTTGCCCGCGTGACCCGGATCGAAGAGCAAATCGGGTCATTTTACGAGGAATTGAGCGGATTAAAAGAAGATATTGTTCAGCTAATTGAAGAGAATACACGTCTTTTGATGGAAAATCAAAGTTTACGTGAGCAATTAAAGGGAAAACAAAATTCAGACCCCCCAAGTACAGAACCATTGGATGAGATTCCTGGGGAAGGGCATGATAATTTGGCCCGTCTCTATAATGAAGGATTTCATATATGTAATGTCCATTATGGCAATATGAGAGAGGAAGGCGACTGTCTTTTTTGCCTGGCCTTTTTGAACAAATAAACGTTTTTCTAAGTGGTGGAGTGTTTAACCTTGATAGTATGGAAAAGCACTCCGCCACTAATTATTTTATTGCAGCTCCAGGCTAAGGGTGGAATTCCTTCGTAACTGATTGAGGTGAAAAATGAGCAGCAAAAAGTATGTAGTCTACATCTTAGAGTGTGCCGATGGAACCTTTTATACGGGGATTACCAATAATCTCTCCGCTCGGATTGCTCAACATCATGCTGGGACAGGGGCCAAATATACTAGAGGAAGAGGGCCATTTATCCTTCGTTTTGTTGAAGAAGGAGCTGATCGTTCATGGGCACAGAAACGGGAATGGGAAATTAAGCAGATGTCGCGAAGGGAAAAGCGACGTCTTATAGAAGAACGGGGAATACAAACATGAAGGTCCAAAAAAGCTTTGATTTAGAAGAACATCACACTGGAGTATTGTATGTCGTTGGAACACCCATTGGCAATTTAGACGACTTGAGTCCCCGAGTGAAAGCAACGTTGGAAAGTGTGGATATCATTGCAGCAGAGGATACACGTCATACACGAAAAATATTAAGCCATTTGAATGTAACGGCCAAGTTAGTTAGCTATCACCAACACAACCTTGTTCCAAAAGGAAAAGAGTTAATCGCTCTTTTGCGACAGAAAAAATCGATTGCTTTGGTGAGTGATGCTGGCTTACCAGGAGTGTCAGATCCAGGAGAAGAGCTGATCCGTGAAGCAGTAGCTCATGAAATACCCGTTGTTCCGATCCCTGGTCCCAATGCTGCTTTAACCGCATTGGTGGCATCGGGCATCCCACCTCAACCTTTTCTTTTTCTAGGATTTCTTCCACGTCAAAAGCGCCAACGGACTCAAGAATTACAGCGTTGGTCACATATACCTGCCACTCTTATTTTTTATGAAGCTCCCCATCGGTTAATCTCTATGCTTCAGGATGTTTATGAGATTCTGGGAGACCGGTACATCGTGCTTGCCCGAGAGTTGACTAAGAAGCATGAGGAATGGGGACGGGGGAAAGTATCCGAATGTTTAAAGTGGCTGTCAATCCATCCTCCACGTGGGGAATATACGATTGTGGTTTCAGGAGCTGAACCGATAGAGGAAAATGAAACGGAGCAAGCTTGGTGGAGTCCTCTTTCTGTAGAAGAACATGTTGATTGGTATATCCATCGGGGGAAAGATAAGAAAGCTGCGATCGCTGCTGTTGCTGCTGATCGTTCTAAGCCACGACGCGAAATATATAACCTTTACCACCGGCTCAATAACGAAAAAAACAGTTAAATACACATAACACCGTCCCAAAAAGGACGGTGTTATCTTTTTACTCTAGTAAACCTTAACCGTTACTTTACCAGATAGCTGGTTGGCATTAAGTTGGTAAAGGGTAACTCGATACGTTCCTCCTCGCATATTCACAAAGAGGCCGTCCTCTGCTGGCAAGGTTTCTTCTGTATAATTTCCGGTATTTACGTTAGTCAGACGAACACGAACATTATAAGGGTTTTGATTAAGTCCACTTGGTGTTACGGATATCTTTCCACCTACGGGTACATTGAAGGTTTTACTTAAAGTGTATTGGTTAACGATAGAAAAATTAGTGGAATATGTTTCGCTTTTTGTCTTTATCGTTACTTTTCCAGAGACATTTCCCTTATTAAGTTGGTAAAGGGTAACTCGATAATGGGTTCCGCCCCGCATATTGACAAACTTTCCATCCTCATTGGGGAAAGTCTCTTCTGTATATGCTCCTGTATCTACGTTAGTGAGGCGAATACGGATCTTGGGAGAGCTTTGTGAAAGATTGCTAGGTGTAACTGAGATCTCGCCACCTGGTTCGACATAGAAAGTTTTGCTGAGGGTAGTCCAAGGAGTAGTAGCGAAATCTTGTGTGTGAGTGGTGCCACTACCTCCGCCTCCACCGCTATTACAGTTGATGTAGTTAGCAGGGTTTAATGCATAGGTTTTGTTGATGTTCCAGCTGGGCTGGTGGATCTCATAATGCAAATGTTGGCCTGTAGCATCTCCAGTGGCTCCCATATATCCTAATACGGTTCCTTGAGCCACCCATTGACCTTCACTAACATTTCGGCCTCTCATGTGGGCATAAACTGTCTCATATTGGACCCCGTTAATATTATGCTTGATAAAAACAACATGTCCATAAGAGCTGGAGTAGTAGGATCGAGATACTGTTCCTGCTGCTGCAGCTTTAATGGGAACAGTTCCTGACTTAGCAATATCGATCCCATGGTGGTTGGGTCGGCTAGGTGTACGGAATCCACTGGTAATGGTTCCTTCAGCAGGACGAATAAAGGCGCATGATGCTTCAGCTTCCTGGACAAAGGATTCTGGCATTGCTGTAAAGGAAAAAGACAAAACCAGAATTAGTGATAACAGAATCTTACTAACATTCCCCATACAGTTCACTCCCTGTTTCAAGTTTCAGATAATGATATTCAACAGGTGATTAAATAATCCTCCTTAAAATAAAATTATTTTTATCCTAAATGATCTATAATCATATTAATTTGGCAAAAATTATAAAGTAAGTATAATACAACCATATTCTAATAGAAGAAAAATATCTTTTAAATCAACAGGAATTGTTATAAGTAATGGAGAAGAAATAAAGTTAATGGAAAAATAGACTGTTTTTTGTCAGGTGCATACTAAAAGGGAGACAGACTACATAAATATGTAGCAATGTTCAGTCATTTGGAGGTGTTAAAATGAAGGTTATGGGAAAGCTGCAGCAATTGGGAAAGTCCCTTATGTTGCCCATTGCTGTCATGCCCGCTGCAGCCTTATTGCTATCCTTTAGTGTATTGTTCCAACAATTAATCGAGAAGTTTGCTGCTGAGGAAAGCTTTTTATTCCACGTCACTGACGTGATGGCGGCAGGCGCTGGAGGAATCCTTGGAAATATTGCGCTACTTTTTGCGATTGGTGTCGCTGTAGGTTTGACGCGTGGTTCAGGGGTTGCTGCGTTAGCCGGTGCAGTTGGTTACCTAGTCTTACAGTCTATTCTAGAGGTACCCGCTGATGCGGAATTGAACACAGGAGTACTCGGAGGAATTTTATCGGGTCTAATTACTGCTTATTTGTACCGCAAATATCATGATGTTCGATTTCCAGACTGGTTGCAGTTCTTTGGAGGTCAACGTTTTGTTCCCATTATTACTTCTTTTGTGATGTTTATTGTAGGGATTTTGTTTTTATTTATTTGGCCACCCATTCAAGCTGGGATTAAATATGGTGGGGAAGTTGTGATCGGTCTTGGAGCAACAGGTGTATTTGGTTTTGGTTTACTAAATCGACTTCTGATTCCCCTGGGATTGCATCATATCATCAATACGATTGCATGGCAAACTTTAGGTGAATTTACTACAGCTAGCGGAGATGTTGTTTACGGCGATATGCAACGATTTTTTAATGGGGATCCTTCGGCGGGAATTTTTATGGCCGGCTTTTTTCCGATTATGATGTTTGCCCTACCTGCTGCCTGTCTGGCGATGGTCCATGAGGCTAAACCATCACAGAGGGCGGTGGTTGGAGGAATGTTGATGAGTGTGGCATTTACCTCTTTTATGACCGGGATTACAGAGCCTATTGAATTTACCTTTATGTTTTTAGCACCATTTTTATATGTAATCCATGCCATACTCACAGGAACTTCTTTGGCTGTAACCTACCTGTTGGATATCAAACATGGATTTGGTTTTTCGGCAGGGCTGATTGATTATGTAGTCAATTACATCTTGTCGACAAATGGCTGGATGATCATTCCCATTGGCTTCGTTTATGCTGCCATCTACTATTTCTTGTTCCGTTGGGCGATACGTAGGTTTAACCTGCCTACCTTGGGAAGGACAGATGAGGAAGTAGAAAAGATAGAACATAAAGTGGAAGATGGAGAAGAAGAAAAACAGGCACGTAATGTACTAGAAGCAATCGGTGGGAAAGAAAACGTTGAACATTTGGATGCCTGTATTACCCGGCTACGTATCACTGTAAAAGAAGAGAGTAAGCTAAATGAAGAGCGTCTAAAAGAGCTGGGAGCAGTCGGTGTAATCCGGGTAGGTGAAGGAAGCTTTCAAGCGGTCTTTGGTACCCAGTCAGAGCGTTTAAAAGAAAGAATGCTTCATTTGATGGAGCGTGAAGAGAAGAATGACACGTGAGCAGCGCATACTGGATCTTGTTCCAAAGAAATTGATCTCCTTAAAAGGTAAATCTTTACTTCGATCCATTGCTGCGGCTGAAGGAAGGACAGTCGTTGCCGAAGCAGTAGTTACAGTTCCCCCTTTGATCGATGGGTGTAGCAATTTGGAGTTGGCCGCATCTTTCGGTGCGGATCTCCTTTTGCTTAACCAGTATGATGTTGATCAGCCACAGATTGCTGGCTTTCCATCATGCTTAAAAAAAATAGATGCAAGTATATTTCCAAAGGAATTGTGGGCTAATTTAGGTTGGGGAGTGGAGGCAAAAGAGATTAAGGAGTTGGTTGGGAGGCCGCTTGGTATCAATTTAGAACCGGTATCGACGGAGATTCCTTTGACGAAGGTTTCCACTGGACGTCGAGCTACAGTGGAAAATGCATTTCGTGCACAAGAACAAGGAATAGACTTTATTGTTATAACTGGAAATCCAAATACAATGGTATCGCTGGAGGCGATCATTGAAAGTGTTCAACAGATAAAGAAGGCCCTTGGGGATAACCTGATTGTAATGGCTGGGAAGATGCATGGAGCGGGCGCTTTTCGAAGGAATAAGCCTTGGATAACCGAAGAAGAAATCAAGATGCTGGCTGATGCCGGAGCCGATGTTCTTTTGTTACCGCTTCCAGGAACAGTACCTGGAATTGACTTGGATCATGTATGTCGATGGATTGAAAATGCCCATTACCAAGGGTTACTTGTGATGTTAACCCTAGGGACATCCCAAGAAGGTTCCACCCACTCTGTCATTGAGCGTTTGGCTTTAGATGGGAAGAAAGCCGGTGGAGATCTTTTTCATATAGGTGATGCTGGATTTTCAGGGATTGCCCTACCAGAATTACTGCTAACTTATAGCATCGCGTTACGTGGTAAACGACATACCTATCGTCGGATGAGTCAGTCCTTGTTACGAGAGGGTTAATAATAAGGTAGAAGGAATAACAGGAGAAACTTTCGTCTCTCCTGTTATCTATATGTTAAATTGGGGATGGGCAAAATAAAAATATGATGACTGGTATCCCCCGGAAAAACGGGGGATAAGGGATTACATATTGTATAAGGCTGTTATGGTCTTTAAACTTTTAACCTACTAGACTTATGTGCTGCAAGTTTGACGAATCGTATGATATAGTAAAAAATGAATAGGTAACTTAAATCGTAGGTTAGGAAGGGGTCTACTATTAGGATTACTCAGAAACAATTCCTTCTTTTTTGATTAACTCATACATTTCTTCAATACACTGTTTACTTACCACTTTGTTTTTATAGCGGATGGTATTGTCTACTTCTCCGGTAAAGATGCAAGCAGGTTCATATTTTTTAAGTACAATTCGTTCCCCATCCACATAAATCTCCAAAGCGTCTTTTTCGCCAATCCCTAGCGTACGGCGAAGTTCAATCGGAATTACGACCCGACCTAGCTCGTCCACTTTACGAACAATTCCAGTAGATTTGAGCATTTTCTTAATCTCCTTCCAATATTCTATAATATTGTGCCGTCAAAATTCGACATAGACGGCGTCTCCTTAATCATACCAACGTTTACCATAACAGTCAATATAACAGGGGCTAAGTTTACTAGAAAAAATAATCTTTTTCTTTCATTTAAGTAGGATTATAGGCTGAGAGATTTTCTTTTTTTGATAGACTAGAATCATAGGACAAGTTCTCGGATATCTCTCTTGTGTTGGGATGAACATTTAAATACTTATGAATTCAAGTTATTCTTGCTTTCAGAATCTAAAAGGGTTAAGTTACAAGCTCTACTGTGATGTTTGCGTGAGAGTAAATCGCTTTTAACGATTTCCCGGGAACCATTTTAGAATGTGAAATTCGAAAAAGTATTTTAAAGAGATGTTAATACTTTCAGGTTTACTGAGTAGCGTGGGTTACTCTGATTTTTCATGCATGTAAAAAGGTGCTTGGGGAAATCCCATACTGGTTCCTATAATTTCTTTATAGGGAGTATGCCATTACTGTCAATCACTGAGAAGGATGGAGGAAAATTGTATGCTTCCTGTATCGGATGAATTAAAGCAAAAGCTACAAGAAGCGAATCGTAAATTGCGGCAAGCATACCCTTCTGAAGCTCTAAATGCTCGGCAAATACGTGATTCGCTAAAACAAGTGGGAAAATTACGTAAAATAGAAAAATGGTCATCTCAAGAATTAAAAGAGTGGCTTCAGGGTGGAACATTGGTAGGAGTAGATGGATCCGTAAATTCAACTCCTGGAAGTTATCCTCATACGTTATCTTTCTTTCAGGCTTTGGCCAAAGGAACAAAAGGAGAAGAGCACTGGGCTGCCGAATTATATACCCCACTTTTGGACCCCGATGAAGAAGGAGTAGAGGGTCGGTTAGCCAGGGAAGCCAATCGAAGGGGTACAATTCTTTCAGGGTTGGAAATGGATGTTGCTTTAGAGGCGATCCAAAAATGGTCACCTCGAGTCGTGATGATGGATGGATCCTTATTACATTTTCGGATTGATGATGCTGATCGTTGGTCCTATTTGGTAGAGGAGGCTTTAAAACGGGACATTTTACTGGTGGGGGTATCCGAGGAGATTGGTACGAGTAGTTTAGCCCGTCTTCTTTTTCCGCATTATCCCGCGTGGTCTGATCGGGATCTTTTTTATGGAGTATTGGAATTAGGAGAGGTGTATGAGACAAAAGAGGAACTGGATACCAATGGGCAGTTGTGGAAATCTGTTTTGCGTTCCTCAGTTAGTCCCCAACCAATTGGTGTGGATGGCTTAGTAGAACAGGAGGAGTATCGTGAGGAATTAATTCGCTTGGTGTATACGTTAACTCCTCGACAGGGACGTGGCGTCCCTTTCTGGTTGGATATTATTGATACCCAGGTTCGTGTTACCGATCCGTTGGTAAAGGCGATGGTAGAAAAGTATATCGATCCGGATTTACAACATCGGTTACTCTTGCCAAAGCGGAGTGAACGGGGAAATTAATACCCAATCGTCAAAAATCTTTTTAAACAAGCTAAAGAAAGGAGAAATCCGATGCAAGTAGTAGGGGTAACAACACAGCAAGAAGTCTATGTAGTATCACGGGATCGCAAATTTCGGATCAATGAGATTTTGGTGATTGAGGATCCCGCTCTCAACTTTCCACGGGGAGAAGTGGTGGAAACCCTTGCTTATAACCGTTTGATTCCTATGGGATTGGATCGGTCTTTAGTAGATGCCCAGGTGATCGATACTCTGGAACAGATTGGGTATGATATTGATTCGGATGAAGTGAATCTAGCGAAGTTACGTCTATTTGCTGAGGCTGCCCATCCAGTACGTACAGGGTGTTTGGTACGGACACCTCGATTTGAAGAGGTGCGTGATCTGCTTGTGAAAACAAGTCCTGAAAAAGGAATGGTTTTGGGGGAAATTCGGGGAACAGAGTCTCTGGGTGCCTCCCTTGAATCGGAGCTTCAGGATCAAGTAAATTTGCTGGAAGATGGGAAAATCGTTTCACAACAAGGTGTTCCGTTTTTATTCGACATTAAGGCAATGCAACAATACCCGCATATTGGAATTTTTGGCGGTTCAGGTTCTGGGAAATCCTTTGGCTTACGAGTCTTCCTAGAAGAATTGATGAAACTATCAATTCCTACCCTTGTTTTTGATCCTCACTTTGAGATGATGTTTCAGCATCAGGTAGAAGAGTTGAAAGAGCGGAGTCCTTCATTTGAGGGGAAGTGGGTTGCCGTACAGGTAGGGAAAGAGGTAGGAATTGATTTTTCCGACTTATCTACACGGGATGTGATAAGTCTTCTCAGTGCTGCGGGAGGCCACCTGACAGAGTCGATGGTCAATGTGATTCAAATGTTGCATCGGCGAGGAGATCTGTATGAATCATTTAGTACTCGTTTGCAAAATGTTGCCCAAGCATTGGAAGAAGGAAAGGAGCGTATGCAGCGGCGACTTCGCTCAGATGGGGACTTAACTCCCACAGAAGTAGAACGTCTCCAAGATTTGTTAAAGTTACTCGATGAGTATGGTTCACTTCCTTTAGCTTCTGTTCGTGGTGTACAGTGGCGGCTTGCACGATTGGAACGGGCAGGACTGTTTCAAGGGGATATTCGAGCGATTGAACGAGCCATTCAACAGGGAAAACTGGTTG
>CALJVA010000025.1 GCA_937975135.1 uncultured Thermoactinomycetaceae bacterium
AAGTTGAAGTTCATTTTGGGGGCAACACGGTAGGCACAATGACGCTTCGCGAAGATCAATTTGTTGACCCGGCAACAGGCGACATGGTGGATCAAGCACAAGCCAAACAGTATGACGAAGTGAATGAATTCCTCAATCAACAACCGCAGCTTGACACACAAACATACCACCATGAATCAGTCGGCTTGTTTTTCCTTGCACTCGGTTTAGCTGGTTGGTGGGTCGTCTCTCGTAAATTTTAGTCGTGTTTCTTTATGATTTGATTGGACGACCTATGCAGCCCTGAGGAGCAAAAATTCTTCGGAATAATTTAGTACACCACTCCCCTAAATTGGCAAAATATAGGATAATATAACCTAAATAATCCTTATCAATACAGCATATTTAGGGGGAATGAGCCGGTGGTAACGAGGAAGGAAAGTCGGGAACAAGAAAAGGATGCAAATTATTTTTTCGAGTTCATGAAAATCCAGAAGCATTTCTTCAAAGGGTTCATAGATCGGCTGAAAAAAGTGGAAGATCCCAGACATCAAAGTTATATCGACTATGGTCCAGAAGTGCTTCTTTTTACAATACTCATGAAAAACGCCACAAGCTTAGATTCCATGAGAAGAATGACGGAGCGGTTCAACAAAGCAGCGTGCATAGAGAACGTGAAAAAAGCTTTACAATTTAAGACGCTTGAAGAGTTGCCTCACTATGACACCATCAACGATTTCCTCTCTGATCTAGATCCCGCAGAGATTGAGAAGATTCGAACATACATGCTCAAAGAGCTACTCAAAAAGCGATGTTTCGAAAAATACCGCATTCTAAACAAATATTGGGCGGTCATCGTTGATGGCACCGGGCTACATACTTTTAAGCAAAAACATTGCGAGCATTGCTTAAGAAGAGAATACACGAACAAGGAAACGGGTGAAACAACCGTCGTTTACATGCACCACGTTTTAGAGGCTAAACTTGTTGTGGGGAACATGGTATTTAGTATCGGATCGGAATTCATCGAAAACGAATCCGAGGACCCCGCTAAACAGGATTGTGAATTAAAAGCGTTCAAGCGACTGGCCAAGAACATTAAACAAACATACAAACGGCTACCAATCTGCCTACTGGGAGATAGCCTGTATGCTTGTGAACCGGTTTTTAACATCTGTGAGCAAAACGGGTGGCCCTACATTTTCAGATTCAAGGAAGGGCGCATTCGAAGTATTGCCTCTGAATTTCAAGCCATCCAAGCGTTGGATCAAGCGAAAAAGCAAGACGAACTCATCTGGGTCAATGACATTGAATACGGGGAAAGGGAGATTAATTTGCTTGAATCCAGGCAAGAAACAGAGGAAAAGAAAAAGCAGCAATTTTTATTCATAACGGATATAACGATTAACAAACGAAATGCACAAAAGTTATTGGTCGCAGGTCGCAGCCGATGGAAAATTGAAAACGAGGGGTTCAACAACCAAAAAAACATTCGGTATGATCTACAACATGTGAACTGCCATCATTACACAGCGATGAAAAACCATTACCTGTTAATCCAACTTACAGACATTCTCATTCAATTGTATGAAAACGGGTCGCGGATCTTCAAAGAAATGAAAAAGACGGCAAAAGAAATATCCTCTAATCTGTTAGAAGCGATTCGCACCCGCACATTAACAGACGAGGATATCTCCACCCTAGTAAAACCCATACAAGTGAGGTTTACCTGACAAATCCATTGTAGCAAGGGATGTGATAGAAAGTAAAGAACCAGGATTGATTTAACCCAAATTTTTAAAAAGAACATTAAAGGAAATTCGGCTTTCCTTTTTGCCAAAAAATAAATCGAACTAGATGGTAAAAAATGTAATATAACAAATGCGTTCTTTAGCAACGACAGATAATGTAAACAAATTTGCTCTTCAGGGCTGCAACAGGGTAAAAATCCTTGACGGAGACATAAGGATTGACTATACTAAATGAGCGGTGAGCTGCTTCTACTTAGCATGTGTCCCAGTAGCTCAGTTGGATAGAGCAACGGCCTTCTAAGCCGTGGGTCGGGGGTTCGAATCCTCCCTGGGACGCCAAACAAAAAATGCGCCAAACCCACGATTGACAAGGGATTTGGCGCTTTTCACTTTATTAAGTCATCAGATTAAAATATATCAAAATGTGCCAATTGGGGTTGGATTGGGGTTGGATTGCTTTTTTAAGACCTTAATTTCCAGTTTTAAACATTTCTTCAAAGTGCAATGCGCCTTCTCTGTCTTCTTCTTGGAGAACGTGACCATAAAAGTCAAAAGTTGTCCCGATCCTTGTATGTCCGGCTCGCTCTTGTACGGCCTTAGCCCTCATCCCTTGGCGGCTTAGATATGTCAGTGATGAATGCCTTAGTTCGTGGAACCTGATTTTTTTTACACCTAAAGATTTGACCCCCTCGCTATTTGTGAATCTTATCCACCACTGACTAATAGAATCCGGTCTATATGGTTTGCCGAACTCATTTCCAAACAAAAACAAGTGTTCTTTCCACACCCTCTTGCTCCCCGCTTGGAATAATTCTTGTTTACGGATATGGATTAGTTTTCTAATCATACCCATCACAACATCGGGAAGTGAGACAAATCTTGTCCTCTTTGTTTTTGTCTCCTTCAGCAGAACGCCGACACCCGTTTCTATTGTTAACGATTGTCGGATATGTATTCCCCCTCTCTCAAAATCGCAATGTTTTTCTTCGAGTGCCGCAATCTCGCTTTGCCTTGCGGCAGACGATAAAGCGATCGCGACTAGGACTCTTTTATCTAAGTCGACCCCAAGCTCCTCAAGACCGTTTGCCAGTATGGACAGTTCCCTTGGCGTGTATATATCTGTCTCTGTGTGCTGCACAGTGGGCACAGTCACGTTTTCAGCAGGATTTTTGGGTATCCATGTCATTGTTTTGGCAAATTTTAAAACGCTGTTAAACGCCTTGTATGCGTTACTTATTGCCGATGAGGATAACTTGCCAGGCTTTCCGTCCAACCTCGCACCGTCTTTTTGCAATTCATTTACAAAATTGAGCACATGGATTGGTTTTATGTCAGCAATGTTCATGTGCCCATATTTGGGAAGCACTCGTTTTTTCATTACATTTCTGTAGTCATCTTTTGTTCTTGGAGATAACTCGACATTTCGGTCCCATTCATTGTACAGATCCTTGAGGGTCATTCTTTCCGGTTTTGCGTATTGTCCAGTTAGTATTTGAGCTTCAAAGATTGACAATTGCTTCTCTGCCTCAGTCTTGTTTTTAGCTCTGATTGTCTTTCGTTCCCTAATGGGAACACCTTTTTCATCATAACCAATGGTAACGACTAATCTCCAGCTTGTTTTTCCTCTTTGCTCGACGTGGGCCATTGTTAAAGCACTCCTTTATAATGTATTCCCGTAGAAACTGGAGTGTAAGTAATAATGTTTGGATTGGCACCCCTCCCTCTTCCGATCAACATTGTACCATTCGATTCTCGAACCGGGTTAGTTGTTCATATGCAAATTCATCCGTTACGCAAAACTGTTCAGAGACGTAACGGGCAGCAACATGTTTTAATTTCGGCAACTTCATTTTTTGTAACATGAAGGTCGGGATACAAAATTCATAAGTAAAATTGTCCGCTTTCATTTCTTGATACTTAATTAATGACTTTCTTGCCCGTAGCTGATTTCCACCGTACTTCAATACGTTAGAAAGCCAACCATGTAACAAAATATGTGACATTTCGTGTCCAAAATCTTGCCATTGCTGTTGGGGAGTAAGGCGACTGTCAATAACAATGAAATAAAGACCACCGTCTTTAAAGGAACTGCTTTTGATCGGGAATATTTCGAGTATGACGTTTGTTTTTTCTGCAATCCAGTACATGTCCAGTTGAGAAGGATGTGTTATCCCCAGGCTGTTATAAAAGTCTTCGATGGACTGGCTCAATGACTTTGGTTTGGCCACTGTAATTGCATGCAACTTTAAAACACCTACCTCTGTAGAACGTGTGTTCCTATTATAGCAAAAATGGAATAATGTTCCTAGGTAGATCAAGTCCAAAATTGTGTGTAAAAAGCTCCTCGGTTAGATAAGCTGCCTAC
>CALJVA010000026.1 GCA_937975135.1 uncultured Thermoactinomycetaceae bacterium
CAATTGTCACGATGATATTCATGTAAAGGACATATTTAAGTCAAAATCACATCAATCGCGACCTTAGCCAAATCCTGGTTTAGGTCCTTTTCTTCTGTTAAATCTAGTCTTGGATAACCATCTATATCAAAATGTACACGCCGAATCCCGGAAGACCTAGGACCTTTTATTCCCGGTCTTGCATGATAGACGTTCCATATCGTTCCGAAATCATCTACCACATAAGAATTGTGTCCTGGACCATATTCTCCTGGAACACTCCTCGAGGTAAGTAGTGGGAAGTTATACTTTGTCCAACAAGTAGGATCTAACAAATCTGCGCCTTTTTCGGCTGTTAACAATCCAATAACATAAGTTTCATCAATCAAGGAACCAGAATATGTCAAGAACAGTTTGTTATCTCTCATCAAAGCGAACGGCCCTTCGACTACAAAAACGTTGTTATTTTCCCAACCATATTCTGGTTTGGTAAGGACAACCGGGTCACAAATTAATCTCCAAGGTTCCTTTGGATCAACCTTTGCAATGTAAAGCCACGCCCCAAGATCTTCAGGTATAAATTCTCTCTGTGACCAAACGACATAATATTCTCCATTCCATTGAATGACAGTCATATCCAAAGATATAGTCTTCCCTGCTTCACACAAATAAGTGCCATCTTTTTTTACAACACGATGTGGTCTTGACCAATCTTTTGCACAAACAGGGGTCCCGCCTCTTCGTAATTTCATAACGTGTGATTGTTCATAGTAAAACCCACCCGATGTGGCACCATGAAAGATATAAAGATCACCTTCTATTATGTGAAACTCTGGCGCCCATAATAAACCTTTAATATCTTCGTATGTGTTGGAATCAAGTATCAATCTTTCCTCAGCATCCACTAATCCTGGAATTGTGTCTGCTTCCCTGATGTATAAAGAATGATTTCCATCGGCATCATTTGTAGCTATAAAGTAGTACTTTCCATTCCATTTAGTAATACACGGATCAGCTCGGTCAATTGCAACTGGAAATGAGTAGTGATCTTGGTGTACTGTACCGGTTATCCTATAGGTTCCAGGCTTCTTCCAGTCGATACCCCTTTTATCCCAATCAACGTACTTTATATCTGTTGTCCCATCACTGTATATTGCCCTTGCTTTCACATCTTTTAAATCTTCTTCACTTTTTATTTTGACACTTTTTGGAGTCTCTATTTTAACATTCGTTGGCACTGTCAGTTTACAGATTAGTCTATGGGCAATTTCTTCTGAAACGCGTATAACGTTTCTAGGAACTATTTCTTCTATCTTTGTTTTAACAGGATCCAACTGAAAAGGTTCACTATGTGCAGGATCAGAAATATTATCTAAAAAAATATCCTCTATAAAATTCACATAATAATTTCCAAAATCATCGCTCCATCTAATTATATAAGCCTGTTTTTCATCATCGTAATTACAAACTACGTCATTAACAAAAGTGTTTCCCTTCAAATCTAGTAATCCAATTTCTTCATATTGTAACAAATCTGGAGATGAAAAAATAAGGACTTTTCCTTTACTCTCCTCATCGTTTCGGCCATCCGATTCAGTACGAACAGCTATGACTCCAAAATTTCCATCTTTCAAATAGAATATATAGGGATTTTTTAAACTCTTCGCGTTGAGGGAACCGTTCTCATTTTCAGTTGCTTTCGCAAACAAAACCCCAGAATTATGATTTAACGGTTCAAAATTTATTCCATCATTACTATAAGCAAGATGCATACTATAAGCTAATTTTGTGGAATAGATGATGTCTTTTTTTGGTAATCTGGTATAGCAAAGTATATAATTCGATTCTTTATTCGCTTGTAATGTCATTATTATCACCTTCTGGGTCATGTGTTTTTTGCACATACATCACTTATATATTGTGAGCCAAGATCGGAAAGAGAGATTTAATCCTTTCCTAATCTTGTGTATCTAGTACGACTAATTTATTGTCTCCTTATAATATGTTGTATAAATGTCTCTTTAGGAAATGTTTCGATCACCCCTTTAATCCTGACATTGTGATACCTTCAACAAAATATTTTTGTGCGATTATAAACAGTATAATTAATGGAATTACGGCTATTAAGGAAACTGCCATAAGCATTTGGATTTGTGTAGATCCATAAGAATTCTCGAAAAATTTTAAACCAATTGCAAGTGTAAAATTTTCCTCACTATTTAAGTAAATTAAGGGGTTCAGAAAGTCATTCCAATGGTATGCAATTGATAAAACTGCAATTGTTGTCAAAGCAGGTTTTATTTGTGGTAATAGTATTTTATAGTATATTTGAAATGAATTTGCTCCATCAATATAAGCAGCTTCATCTAACTCTTTGGGGATTGTCTTAAAAAATTGTCTTAGTAAGAAAATATTGAACGCCCCACCTCCAAAATATGAAGGGATGATAAGGGGTTTAAGCGTATCTAACCAACCGATTTTAGAAAATAAAATATAAGTCGGTATCAGAAGAACTTGATCAGGAAGCATCATGGTACCAAGAACGATCGTAAAAAGCAAAGTGCTGTAACGCGATTTAAATCTTGCAAATCCATAAGCAACAAAGGATGAAGAGATTACGGTTCCTAAAACCGCTAAAGTTGTTACAACAATCGTATTCCATGTATACCTGGTGAAATCTGCATATTGCCAACCCTCAATAAAATTTTCAAATGTTATTGTTTCTGGCAACAATTTTGGAGGGATTGTATAGACTTCTGTTGGTAATTTAAGGGAAGTAGCAACCATCCATAAAAACGGGAAAATAAAGATCAATGCAATTATTGTTAAAACAATATAACCGAAAATACTTTTAACAAGATCAATGCTTCTATTGTTAGATGAATTTATCTGTTTTTGAGCTTCCACTCGACCTAGCATGTTTACACCACCCAAGTGTTAATTGTCATAGTGTACCCAACGTTTAGATGTCTGGTTTATAATCAGAGTAAGGATCATAATAATACTGAATAAAATCCATGCTAATGTTGAAGCATATCCCATCTCACCATATTTAAATGCATGATTGTATATATGCATCATGATTGTATACGTAGCATGATTAGGCCCACCTTCTGTTAAAACGTATGGTTGCGTGAAAATTTGAAATCCGTTTATTATTCCCATTACTAAATTAAAAAATATGGTAGGTGTCAATAGAGGGATCGTGATATAAATAATCTTCTGAATACCGTTTGCACCATCTATTTCAGTACTCTCATACAATTGTTTTGGTATATCCTGTAAACCCGCAAGTGTTATAATAATTGAATTACCAATTGACCAAAGCATCATGATGATTATGGCTGGCATCGCCCATTTTTCATCACTTAGCCAATTAGGGCCTTCTATTCCAAATAGTGAAAGCGCATAATTTATAAGTCCAAACTGTGAATTAAAAATCCATCCCCATAACAACGTTACCGCAACACCTGCTGTAACAAACGGTACATAAACCGCTGCTCTAAAAAGCTGAATTCCTTTAATATTTTTTTTATTTAATGCGATTGCTATTAAAATTGATAGGATTATACTTAATGGAACCTGAATTGCTACATAAAAAATTGTGTTTAACAAGGATTTAACGAAAAGGGCATCTTCAGTAAACGCCTTAATGAAATTATCTAATCCAATAAATGTACCGATCCCAGTATTATCAGCATTGGTAAAAACCAATATCATTGAATATACTATTGGATATAATGTAAATATTATAAATCCTAAAATCCAAGGTGATATGTATATATAAAATAGTCTCGCTTCACTTTTTTCTTTTGTACTATATTTTTTTATCATTATTTCACCCCTCGCTAATTCATTACTAAAAGTAAGGGGGAGGAAAAATAATTCTTTCCTCCTATTTATTAATGGTTCTAAGTTAGTGGCTTCTCTCATGAATGTCATCCAGTGCATCTTGCATTTTTGGTGCATATTTTTCAACAGCGTCTTTAGCAGTGCTTTTATGAGTTTTAATCTCATCCATTAATTGAAAAAATATGTCAGCCGCTTTTTGTATAGAGCCTCCCCATGGGAAAGTGACGGCATCCTCAAGCCCATTCAAATACTCAGTTTGTTTAATATCAGTATTTGGGATCGTCATTTCAGCAAACGTAGTTTCAGCTGATTCCTTTAATGCAGGAATCCCAACCTTAGCATAGATATCATTAACTTCTTTATTCAATGAAACTGTCTCTATATAAGCCCAAGCAGCTTCTTTGTTCTTCGAATCTTTATTCATTGCCCATCCTGTTTGAAATTTAATATTTGTGTGTTTGCCATTTGGATCTTTCGGTGGTAGTACAACACCCCACTCAAAACTATCTCCAACTTTTTTAGCTATTTCACCAGCCTCAAACAATCCTAATGGATACATGGCTGCCCTTCCAGTCACAAACATTGCATCCATTGGAATACTTTTTGATGCAGCATCATCAGGTATTGCCTCAGCTTTAATTAACTCTTCAATCAATTTTAATGCCTTAATTGTTTCTGGAGAATCAATAGTTTGTGTAGTCCAATCTTCATTATAAGGTGTTCCACCATACAGATAAGGTGCAAAACTATTAAGTATCCAATGTGAAACAATAGCGTATGTTCGATCAGCTCCAGAACCTGAAGAAACTAGCTTTGCAATTTCTGCAAAGTCATCCCAGGTCCAATCATTTGTAGGATAGGGAACTCCGGCTTCATCAAAAATTTCCTTATTATAAGCAATCAGAAAACATGATTGTGTTGTAGGCATTCCTTCCCGTTTACCGTCCTGAAGTACATAACCATCATCCGCTCCTGGAGTAAATAATGATTCATCTATATTATTCTTTTCAAAGTATGGAGTTAAATCTTCAAACCATTTTGCACGAAGAGCTTTCCAGTCAGGTGATAACATAATAACATCAGCTGCATCTCCTGCAGCAAGCGCAGCATCAAGCTTTTCATCAATGCTATCAGCGGGAAGCCATATTTCATCAACTTTAACGTCAGGATACATTTTTTGGAAAATTTTAGTGGCATCTTTTCGGGCTTGTAGTTCTTCTCCACCTCCCCATCCCATGACTGTAATTTCCCCAGAAATTTCTTCCCCATTGCTTTGCTTTTCATTATCCTGTTCATTGACTTCATGACTATCACTTGAACAAGCTGTCATAAGGAAAAACAACGAAACAACTAAAAGGAATCCTAATATTTTTTTCATCATCTCTCACTCCTTTATCCAAACAGATACCATGGATGTAGGATACCGTCTCCATAGGACTTCCTATGGTAACCGTCCATCTTTACACAAAAGGGAAAACGCTTCCGGAAAAAATTTTTGGAATTACCATATTCGTCATTTACTCAGGTTCAATAGAATCGATAAGTAAATTCTCACCATCCCTTCCTGATAACGGTTTATAAAGTTTGTTTATTATACAAACTATATTGAGTGAGTGATCAAGTCTTACGGAAGTTCTTCTCACCTTTAACTTTGGTAAGTAAAATGTAGCACAAACGGTACACTGTAACCTCGACTTGACACGGAGCCTCTGCAGCACATTTTCTAACGGAAGAGCGAAAAACCTCGCCATCCTACCATGCCTGCTCTTCCGCGTAAATCAAACCTCGCAGAGCTAGCACGTAAAGCAAAGCCTCACCATTTCCCTCCCTGATAACGGTTTCTTTAATTGTATTATATATCAAAAAAATAAAGTTTGTCCATTACACAAACAATATTAATTGAGATAAGTTTCGGGAGTTATGCTCAACTTTTAACTTTGACAAGCAAAAACGTAAAACAGTTTAGAACCGCAAGAGAATCCAAACTCAGTCCGCTTTTTTTTGGCAGTCTCCGTATCAGTTCCTTTCTTTCCGTACTTCCTGCCTGAACGCTTTTAACACTGCATAACTCATAAAGAGCAACACGATGGTCAGTGGGAACGCGCTGACGATGATCGCTGTCTGCAATCCACTCAAACCGCCTGTCCCCATCAGAATGATCGCCGTTGCCGCTAAAAACAGTCCCCAACTGATCTTCACAAAATTAGGCGGGTTGAGACTGCCATTTGTCGTTTGCATCCCGAGCACAAATGTCGCTGAATCGGCCGACGTGATGAAAAACGTCGTGATCAAAAACAGAGAAATGACAGACATCGTGCCGCTCAAAGGCAGTTGTTGAAACGTATAAAATAAGGCCGTTTCCAATGATTGTGCCGCAATTTCAGTTCCTTGGTACAAATCAAAGTAAATACCTGTCCCACCGAACACAGAGAACCAAATGACACACACTGTGGTTGGCACAAGCAATACGGCAACCATAAATTCTCGGACAGTCCGCCCTTTCGACACGCGGGCAATAAACGTGCCGACAAACGGAGACCAGGCAATCCACCAGGCCATGAAAAAAATTGTCCAATTGCGCAGCCATTCCGCATTTTCCGCATTAAATGGCGCCATCCGCAGTGACATGCTCGGCAAATACTGAATGTATTCACCGACCGCAGTCGTGAATAAGTCGAGGATAAATCCCACCGGTCCCAACACGAAAAACAAACAGAACAGGATGACTGCCAACATCATATTGGCATTACTTAAATATTTGATACCGCGTTTGAGACCGGTAGCGGCTGACAAAATAAACAGAACCGTGGTCACGGCAATGATGATCAATTGTATCCAAAAAGCAGTGGGAATGCCGGTTAAGTAAGAAAGACCACTGTTAATTTGCGCCGCACCGAGACCGAGTGACGCCGCTACACCAAACACGGTCGCGAAGACAGCAACTAAGTCAACGGCAATTCCAATCGGTCCTTGAGTTTTTTTCCCGAGAAGTGGATACAACGTGGCACTGATCAAACCGGGCACCTTTTTTCTAAACTTGTAGTAAGCCAAAGACAGTCCGATAATGGCATAAATTGCCCAAGCATGCAGTCCCCAGTTGAGATGCGTGTACCGGAGCGCAAGTTTTGCTGCCTCAGGCGTTCCTCCGGGTCCATAAGGAGGATTGACAAAATGTGAAACCGGTTCAGATACACCATAAAACAAGAGGCCGATCCCCATACCGGCACTAAACAGCATGGCAATCCACGTCGGACGGCTGTATTCCGGCCGATCCTCGTCGTCGCCCAATTTGATTCTGCCGTATTTCGAAAAAACCAAAAACAGCGCGAGCAACATAAAAAAAGTGGCTGAAAATTGATAAAACCACCCAAACACGCGCAATAATACATTTTGCGCACTTTCCATTACACCGATAAGGTTGTTTGGAGCGATGACACCCCAAATGACAAAGACAGTAGCAATCGCCATACCGATCCAGTACACTAACGAAACTTGCTTCATAGAGCCACCTTCCCCTTTCTCGATTAGGATGACTCGTTACCGGTGTATTTATGTAGCAGCACATAAAGGAGATGGGAAAGTGGGATGATGAATCGAATCAGCGACTCTCATGTCAGCTTTTTGACACAAACGTATTCATTCCGCCAGTCGTAACGCCTCTAGGTCGTAGATGAGGATGCCTTTGCGA
>CALJVA010000027.1 GCA_937975135.1 uncultured Thermoactinomycetaceae bacterium
AGTGAATTATGCAAAATGCTCACTTAAAAAGACTTTTAAAAAGTCCACATGATTTATATATTCTTGGGACGGAGTATGATAAGTCAAAAATGAAATAGGGGATCCAAACCGGTAGTAAGTTCCATCTTCAGCCATATCTCCTGGTAAACAAAGGCTAAAGACAGATAATAACAAACCTAAAGCTAAGGGATCTATAAACCTAAAGCAAAGGATCTATCCCTGTCCACCATTTCCCCTCCTTTTTCATGGTTTCCTTTCACACCTTAGCCATTGCTGAAATGAGTAGGCGTAACAGCGCCTCTGTCATTACGAATTTTGTTTTTTGGCATGCCGACATACCAGTTTAAGGTCGTTTTTTCCCAAGCCGGCAAAGTCTTATCAGATTTAGAACGATCGCTTTCAGCAACATCTGAGCAGCAGGCGGTGTGCCTCGTCTACCACAATCGAGCGGAACTACACCGGTCACCGGGGCAGAGCTTCGCGAACAGCGTCAGGTCGACGACCGCTACATGGTAAATGACCAGGGAGCCACATCCATGCCGAGCATGAAAAAGCCGGCACTCTCGCGTCGAACGCGCCTGCCGGCTTCAATTCCATTGCTGCATGAGACGAAATCGGGATGCTGTCTGCCAAAGATACACGGCAATGTACGTTCTACCATTGTTATGTCGCTCGATCCAGCGTTTGCTTCGTTTTCGTCAATTCAAATCGATCTGTCACGAATTCCTTGAGGTCCGGCAGCCCGGACGACATGAAGTGAATGACGGTCGGATACGTATTGACATTTAATGATTCACTCCCTCACTTCGTACAACCACAATAGGTCGCCCGTGCTGGTAGTAATGGACATCCGTTTCACAAACCCCAACCGCCATTACCTGAATCAACCAGGACTAGGTTCGAAAACGGACATTTCTTCCACTCGTATATCATGGATCACCTGCAAAGCGGCTGCCTTCTTTTTATGGGAACTTGGTTTGTGGACAACATTTCAATATAGGGTTAGCCTGAAAATGCATCTCGATTTACTAACCCAATATCGCCTTTTGCAACTCTGGGAGCCTGGCATCATCCTTGATGAATATTGGTATTACCGCTAGAGGAGCATCCACACTCAGCGTTTGTCCTCCCTCATGCCTCGTCCCCGTATATGGGTCAACCCATGTCTCTCCATATGGCAAGTATACCGTGCGACATCTGGCGCCTTCTTCCAAAATGGGCGCCACCAACAGATTGGGGCCAAACATGTATTGATCTTCGATCTCCCATGCTGACGTGTCTTGTGGAAAATCATAGAACAACGGACGCATCGGGGGAGTTCCCACTTCATGGGCTTCTCTCATAATTTCTCTAATATAGGGGCGAAGTCTTTCGCGGATCTCCATATAGGTTTTCAGGATTTCGTATGCTTCATCACCGAAACTCCATACTTCATTGGCAGCACCGCTAGGGAAAATCCCTCCACCGGACGTGCCAAGCGGCTTACCGAGAGGTTGTCTGTCGCCATGAAGTCGGAATACCGGACAGAAGGCGCCATACTGGAACCACCTGATCAAGCATTCCCGGAATGAAGGGTCTTCCGGATTACCGCCATGAAAACCGCCAATATCTGTCGTCCACCAGGGGATACCCGCTATCGCCATATTCAATCCAGCTTTCACTTGAATGCGCAACACCTCAAAAGTGGAGCCAATATCACCGGACCATACAAGTGCGCCATACCGCTGACTTCCCGCCCACGCACAGCGAACCAGGTTGATAATGTTGGTTTGCCCTTCTGCCTTCATACCCTCATAGAAGGTACGGCTGTATTCTCTCGGGTACACATTGCCTACTTGCATGCCAGATCCCAAATGATAACGGTAGATGTCATGATCATAGACGCTAAATTCAGGCTCCGCTTCATCGAGCCAAAAGATTTTAATCCCTTTGTCATAATAATTCTCTTTTATTTTGCTCCAAAGGAATTTTCGCGCCTCAGGATTGGTCGCGTCAAATATGGCATTGGGACCGACGAAGTTAAATTGGGTGCGAACGCCCCGATCGGATTGAATCAAATACCCTTTCTCCAACATTTCATTATAATTCTCGCTGCCTTCCTGCACAGTGGGCCACACAGAAACCATCAGTTCGATGCCCATTTCGTTCAATTCCTTCACCATTCCCTTGGGGTCCGGCCAATATTTCGGGTCAAATTTCCAATCACCCTGATGGGGCCAATGAAAGAAATCGACAACAATGACCGAAATCGGCAGGTTTCTTCGCTTGTACTCCCGCGCAATCTCTAGCAACTCCTCTTGCGTCTGGTAACGCAGCTTTGATTGCCAGAAACCCATCGCATAATCAGGCATCATGGGTACTTTACCAGTAACAGAAGCGTAGGTCTCTACAATTTCCGCCGGTTCATCCCCAGCCGTGATCCAATAATCCATTTGTTTGGTTGAATATGCAGACCACTCTGTCAGATTTAAACTGAAATTAACGCGTCCGATTGCGGGGTTATTCCACAACATACCGTATCCCTGATCCGACAATACAAACGGAACGCTGATCTGACTGTTTCTATGGGTCAGATCCAGGGTGCAGCCTTTCAAATTCATGAAATCATGTTGATAT
Source organism: uncultured Thermoactinomycetaceae bacterium (assembly GCA_937975135.1). Lineage (GTDB taxonomy): Bacteria > Bacillota > Bacilli > Thermoactinomycetales > CALJVA01 > CALJVA01. Next base: position 2,617 of record CALJVA010000027.1, read on the forward strand.
TGACCCATGCCGAACAGTTTTTCCACGGGATTAGATTCGAAACGAACCACTAAACGATAATCGCTGCTTCCCGGATAGGGCCGCAATTCCCTGCCTCTATATTTGAGCTGGTAGGTTTGCTCTACTTCCTTCAACAATATTTTTCCTTTTTGGTTGTAAAATGTAATTCTTCCCGTTCGCTTGACTTCCGCTTTGATTTTTCCATTGCTGATTGTAGCTGCATCTTCTCCGATCATGATGTCGGCCTGACCCTGTTCCACCGGGAGCAGTGCCCATTCTTCCATCTCCATTCGAGAACTACGGGTGGCTCGGACGCGAAATGCGTTGTTCCCCCAAGGCTCAATCCAAAGTTTTTCCGAATCATATTCCCAGATCAACCTATTTCCGTCTGTACGAAACATTGACTTTCACCGTTCTTTCTATATAGTATTCCTTTTTTCATTTTACAGCGCCTTCCGAAATCCCTTGCACGATATGTTTCTGCAGGAACATGTACACGATGATGACGGGAAGAATGGCAATGACCAGTCCAGCAAGAGCCAAGTGCCATTGTTTCGTATATTCGCCAAAGAAATAGAACATCTTGAGCGGAATTGTGTAAAGCCCATCTTTATTAATGACAATGGAAGGCAACAAGTAATCGTTCCAGAACCACAATGCATTGATGACAACGACCGTAATTGTTGTCGGTTTGAGCAAAGGAAAAATAATGTATAAGTAAATTTGAAACCGGTTAGAACCGTCAATCAGCGATGCTTCGTCCAATTCTTGCGGCAGCCCCCGCAAAGTCCCATAATACAGGAAGATAGACATGCTTGATGCCAGTCCAAGGTACATGATAATCAGTCCGATCCGATTGAGCATATCGATGGAGCCAAACACGGAAACAAGGGGAATCATGATCGCCTGGAAAGGCACCAACATGAGCAGTGCAAAGCCGAAATAAATGAATGAGCTGAGTTTCCCCGGCCGCCTGGACAAAGCATACGCCGCCATAGACGTACAAATGCAGATGATCACTACACTGAAAAAGGTAATAATGAAACTATTTACAAAACTTCTATAGAAATCCATAGCAAGAAAAGCATCTTTATAGTTCGCCAAAGTTGGACTGGTCGGAAGCCCCAATTTATTCGTGAATATCTCGGCCTTGGTTTTTAACGAATTGGTGACGATCAAATATAAAGGATATAACCAGAGTAAGGACAGTACCGTTCCCAACAAAATGAACACTGTTCTCGATATTCGCTTGTTGTTCCTCATAAATCAATCTCTCGTTTCCTGGTCAAATATAGCTGAATCAAGGTAATAACGGTAATAATGAACATGAAAATGATCGCTTTGGCTTGTGCATACCCCATATCATTGACTTGGAAGGCCGTGTTGTAAATATTCATGGTCGCCATTTCGGTTGAATGGAAGGGGCCTCCCTTGGTCAGTGCCATGTTCTGGTCATATACTTTAAACGTATTGGACAGAGACAGAAACAAGCTGATCGTAAAAACTGGTGCCAACAACGGAAACTTGATTCTCCAAAATGTTTGCCATGCATTGGCTCCGTCAATTATCGATGCTTCAACCACTTCACGTGGAATATTAACTAAGAATGAAATATATATGATCATAATATAACCGCTCATTTGCCAGAGCAGCAATATGACGAGACCCCAAAAACCGGTTTCAGGCGTCGACAACCATCCATTGAATAACGACAACCCCGTCAGCTCGAACAACCCTTCGAAACCTTTCAAAAAAATAAATTGCCATATGAATCCGAGGATAATGCCCCCGATGAGGTTGGGCATAAAGAAGACGGTGCGAAAAAGGGTGCTGAACTTGCCGATACTTTGTGTCACGAGCAGGGCCAGTCCCAGGCCAATCAAATTAATGCCAATGACAGAGACGAAAGAAACTGCGCTGGTAAACCATAAACTGCGCAAAAACCGTTCATCTAAAAACGCTTTCACATAATTATCAAGACCAACGAACGCCGTGACCTGAAACCCGTTATATTTTGTGAAAGAATAATAGATTCCCAACGCAAAAGGAATGATGATGACAATCAATAAAGCGAGCATACAAGGAGCTAAAAACGCCCAGTAGGTCAATCGCTTCATTTTCATTCATGGACCACCCTCAAACCACTCCGGCATAAATTTGGCGCCATCAAACAATGCCTTGTAAGTTGGCGCCAAATGATATATTCCGGATTACTTTTGTCTCAACTCGGCAAAGTTCTTGCTGGTGACTTCAATAAACTCCTCCCAGGTAATGTCACCTACAAAGTATTTTTGCAGTTCGGCATGCAGGTTGGAATAGAAGCCGTCCGGATATTGGTTAAACGCCCACACCCTGGTTTTGCCTTCTTCAAGCATTTGATAGATCTCCCGGGAAACAGGATCCTCAATGTCTGTAATATCGTAGCCCTTGTGCGCCGGGATGTATTTGAAGCTCTTCAGGATTTGCTCTTTACCGTAATCGGAAGTGTACATCCAATCCAGAAACTTCGTGGCTGCAGCGACCGTTTGTTCGTCCTTTTGTTTATTCACGAACCAGAACCAAGACGGACCTGCGCTGATGTATCCCTCTGTATCACTGTCCACGAAGAAAGGCAATATCCCCAATTTCTCTTTCGAAAAGCTCGGATCGATACTGTCCAGTGTCGGCACGATCCAGTTTCCTTGGGCGAGAATCGCAACTTTGCCGTTGGCAAACAGTTCCTCAACAGCCGTACTATAATCAAGTGACAAAATCGGTTGAACATTGTACTGATTGATCAAGTCTGTGTATTCCTTCATCCGGTCTCCGTATTTCCAATTCAATTCAGTTGCCTCATAAGCGACATTCAAGTCATTGTCAAATTCCGGGGCGGTGAAGTGGTTGGAATACTGGCTGGCAAAACCAGCATCGTCACCAACAAATCCAAACACAGCTTCCAGACCCAGCGCCTCTTTCTGGCTGTCAATCGTCTTAACTGCATTAACAAATTTCTCGTAGGTTGTAACATCGTCCGGATCCACGCCGGCTGCCTTGAATATCTCCTTATTGATCATCCAGCCGAAACCCTCGATGTTCAGAGGAATACCATATGGAACCCCGTCTATCATGGCTCCTTGCAATGTGCCTTCAATGGCCTGTTTGGCAGATTCCAGATTAGAGATATCGAGCAAATAATCAATATAGTTAACAGCTACCGCTCGCCCAGGCAAAATAAACAATGCCGGTTCTTCCTTGGAGGCAAATTTAGCTGCCAATGCGGCCATACCGTTCTGACCTGCTCCTACGGTGGTCAATACTATGTCAATGTTTTCATTCTCTTTCTCAAACTGTTCAATCAATTTGTCCATTTGTGATTTTGTTTCCGCTTTCGGATTGAAAATCTCTACAACGACTTTATCATCGCTTTTGTTGTTGCTTGTCGTGCCGCGATCAGTTTCCCCAGATTGCTCCAAACCATTGTCGCCATTATTGGAGGCACATCCCATCAGTAAAGCAACCAGAATTACGGCAATGACGAAAATTTTAAAGCGCTTCATAAAGTCTCCTCACCCTTTTTCTAATGTTTTGTAATGTGAGGGCTCGTCAACAGATGAAGCTGACGTTTGAAATCCCCCCCTGCTTCGGATACAATTATATCATACTGATACTTTTTTCTTATTTCTTTAATTATTTTCTTATATTCTTGTACAATATTGATGTTTCTTGGAGAAGGAGCACGGAAAAGATGGAAGAACATATTTATGTCTATCGCGATTTGAAGGAAAAGTATCCTCATGGTACGCCCCTGTACCCCGTCTCTCTCCATCACACCATCAAGCCTCCCAATAGTGAAACCATTCTCTATACCCACTGGCATCCGGAATGTGAGTTTCTGATTTTATTGGATGGTGAGGCGCTATTTACAATCGAAAATAAACATTACCACCTGAAAAAAAACGAAGGCCTCTTTATACCAACCAAGTGTTTGCATTCAGCCAAGCATGTGAATTATTCGAAGTGCGAATTTTTCGCCGTTGTATTCGAGCATGAATATTTGATCAACAGCAGCGACATCTTTCTGTTCAACAAATATATCAATCCGGTTATCGTAAGCGGCTGCAAATATACCTTCCATTTTTCTTGTCTAAATTCTTGGCAGAAGGACGTCTATGAAATCATCCGATCGCTCAGTTCATATTACAACCAACCGATAGAGCACACCGCACTCACCATAAAAGGAAAACTGTTGGAAGCCTGGCAGATCATGTCCAATAACTATTTCTCCAAACTGGAAGATGTTATGACCCAAAAGCGAAAGCAAGAACGGATAAAACCCGTGCTGGACTACATCAACAAACATTACCATTATGATTTGACACTTGAAGAGCTGGCTAATCTTCTTTCCATCAGCCGTGGACAATTTTGCCGAATATTCAAGGAAGTAACAGGCTTAACTCCCTTCCATTACATCGCCAGATTGAGGATTATGAAAAGCTGCGAGCTCCTACAATTGACTAATAAACCAATTACAGAAATCGCCGGTCTTGTTGGGTATAACAATATCAGCTATTTCAATCGCACGTTCAAATTGTTCATGAAATCCAGTCCAAGTGCGTTTCGAAAGAGGAACAGGACGTATTGATTCTGGATATAAAAAGGCACCAACCTGGGTAAATGGTCGGTGTCGAAGTATTTATTTGTTTATTGATAGCGTATAAAGTTTATTTATAACTAGCCTTGAGTGTCAAGCAATTGTGGGTAGAAATCAAAGATTGGTGAACCTTAGCTCTCTGTTCCCCCGCCGCCGGCAGCCCGGTGAAGCGGCAGATGATCAGCAGCGTTTGAACGGCCGCACCTCGAACTCGCCGACCACCGCCTGTGTTTTGCAAGTAGAAAATGCTTAGAATTGCAGCCAAAAGTGCCAAGCCCACT
>CALJVA010000028.1 GCA_937975135.1 uncultured Thermoactinomycetaceae bacterium
TTATCTTACTCTTCCCGGGGTCCGTTACCGATCCCACACCTTTCCGTGATGAGCCTAAATTTATTTATATTTAAATTAGAATTTTAAAGTTTTCAGAGATCGATTATAAATTGATTTTATTTCATTATCAAAACCTGATTCGATCAATGTATTCACCGGATCGCTAATGAATGGTTTCCGGCTCCGCATGTTATGACAATCAGACCCTAAAAAATCTATTTCACCATTTTTTAATAAAGATATCGCCCGACGCTTTTTTAAAAAGCCTTCTGAAAAGACTTCTAAATTTAGCTGGAAAAAACAGCCCATTTCGCGAAAACGCTTCCTCAGTTTTTTGTTTTTAAAAAGATCATATCTGTTAATATGAGCAATTACCGGACGTAAGTTATATTGATTAGAGAAGCGTTCTAACATTTCAATGGTGTGATTCTCAATTGGACGAAAGGGAAGTTCGATCAAGGCCATTCGTGTTTCACTATAGGCTAATTCAGTAAAAGAATTATGATTGAATAATTCTCTGCATAAATAAATTTCAGCACCCAGTTTATAGGAAATCTTTCTGTTATCTAAATCATTACAGATAGCTTGGAAAGATTTCTCTCTGCGCGATAAGAAGTTCTCAACAGGTTCTCGATAAGCATAATAATGGGGTGTTAAACAAATAGTATGAACATCTTGTCTCAACATTTCGTCTATCAACGAAACAGATTCAGATTGATCTTTAGCCCCATCATCCATTTTCGGGAGAATATGCGTATGTGTATCAAGAAATGGCAACATTTTGTATTTTATTCCTCGTCAGAATAATCATCGTAATAGTAACTGTAACGGCCTCCATATGATTTTCCTTCTGCCGGAACCTGATTCAATATAACGCCTAAAATCTTTCCTTTAATATTTTTTATTGCTTGAAGTGTATCATCAAGTTGCGGAATTAATGTCTTTTTATAATTTGCAACTACAACTGCTCCATCTGTATTCGGTATAGCAGAGAGCGCATCTGTAACAACCAAGACAGGCGGTGTATCCAGAATAATATAATCGAAACTACCCTCCAATATTTTAAGCATTTTCCGAAAGCGATCTGAAGCAATAAGTTCAGCAGCGGAGGGGACAATAATGCCTGCACTCATCACAAAAAGCCCATATTCAGGTACCCAGTGAAGCACTTCTTCAATGTCTAAGTCATGTGCAAGATAGTTGCTAAGGCCGGGAACTGAAGGAACTCCCATAGCGCGATGTACCTTAGGTTTTCGCATATCACAATCAATAAGCAATACCCGATTCCCTTCTATTTGCGCAAAGTATCGAGATAAATTTGTCGAAAAGGTCGTTTTGCCTTCTTGTGCGAAACACGAGGTAATAGTAATCGTCTTACAGCCTTCTTTTATAATAGAGAAATCTATATTAGTTCGGGCCATTTTGAACGCTTCTTGAGCCTGGAAGCTTTGTTCAATGATGTTAACGGCGTAAGGATCGCTGTCATCCAGAGTGGTTTCTCGGCTATCAGCACGCTCTTTAATCCTATTCAGATTAATACTATTTCTCCCTACAGATTTAGTTTCATTCTGCATTGAATGATATTTCTCATAATCTGGTATTTTGATAGAGCTGGGCCGAATAAAACTTTTATTGTTATTTTGATTAGATGTCATGATAGACTCCTGTTATATCTTTACTTTAAGGGAAAATATAAATTATCCTCTGCTCTTTTTAGATTTAACTTTCATGTTAAGATCCGGTATATGACCGAGAATCTGTACATTAAAGTTTTCAGTAATATCTTCATCCGATTTGATTCGCTGATCTAATTGATCCCTTAAAACGGCATAAAGAAAGCCTAATATCAGACCAGCAATAAAACCTAGAATAGTATTTTTAATTATATTAGGAGAAACAGGCTGATCAGGTAAATTAGGCCGGTCCACCACTTTTAATGAAGCATCAGATTTCAACGAACGTATTTTTTGGGGCGCCAGCTCAACAACTTTCTCACATATTGCCTTGGATGTTTCAGGATTCTTAGTCATAACTTTTAGTTCGAAAACTTCTGTATTTTTCACTCCAGAAAAAGAAATCATAGATCTGATCTTTTCAGGTGGTAAAGGAGGACTAATATATGAGCCAATTTCTTCGTAAAATGAGCGTGAATCGAGCATCTCAATATAAGTATCAATTACCCGCTGAGCATAATTTAATGCATTAATGTCAGCAGAGCGGTTCTCATCACGTTTAACGTCTACATATAATTTTGCCGAAGAAACGTATTTAGGGGGTATTACAAATTTGGAGAGTGAAAATGATAACGCTGAGAATACTATTATCAAAAGGATAATAACTGAAAAGTGTCTTTTAATGCTTTGCCAAATATCAAGTAAAGAAATCTCCATAATAACTCACTTTACATATGTTAAATATAAGTTTTAACTACAATGTTTAAACTGTAATTGTCCAATCAAACTTGCATCTAACAAGATTAAAAATTAAACATCTTAAACCATTTGAAAATCTTACATTATAGTATTACTGTTAGCAAGTACATATTTTTAACTCAAAACAATTAATAACAATTTATACTATAATATGTAACAATTAAAATGTCGACACTAAACAATTAATATTTTGATTTTTGCCAGTATACAAGAAGACAATCATTATTTGTATAATACACCCAGAACATTTTGAAAATTACACTTTAATTTAATGATTATTTAAACTGATTATTTATTCAATATGTCTTATAATATGTAGAGTCTGTTAAGTAATTTTGAATCATTTTATTTTTAAAATGAGAATTGAGGGGAAGTATGCATGAACGCATAGAAAATCCATGGTTACTCTACATCAAGATACTGATTTTAGATTTTTTTTGCTTGTGGATATCAATAATAATATCTGCATCTGTTCTGGATATTCAAATATTTGAAAATTATGATATATATATAAATTATTTTATTTTGTTTAGCCTTGCTTCAGCTTTTGCTGCTTTTGCCTTTCGCTCTTATGATGCTATTGTTAGCCGAGGATATGCACTTGAGTTTAAAAGTACCATTATTCATGGTGCAGGAACTTTGATAATTTTTACTTTTTCTTTGTTTTTATTCAAAACTAGTTCGATATATTCGCGGATTTTAACAGTTTTATCAGCTATTATTTTTGTTTTTGTCTCATATGGTGCTCATTGCGCTTATAAAAAATGGGCAAGGAATCGTTCGGATAAAGTTTTACATGTTAATTGTATATTAATATGCAAATCATATTCAGAGGGAACGAAATTAATTAAGTATTTGCGTAATGAACGTGGACGGGTCTATAGGGAAGTGTTTGTATTTTGTGAAGATTATCACGTAGGTGATCAAAGTGATCCTTCAATAAAATATATTGGATCTCTTGAAGATATGTTTCATTTCGCGGTAAGAAACGCAGTCGATGAGGCCATACTTTCACAGGATTATTTGGGAGATCAAACTGTAGCTATAGGGACAGATTTAATTAATATGGGAATTATCGTAGACATTGTGTTGCCACAATCAATGCGGAATTTACCTAATTGTGAAATACATCAAATAGGTGATATTTCGTTTATAAAATCAAGTTTTGGAATAGTGACAACCAGACAAATAATTATAAAAAGAATGATGGATATATTTGGAAGTTTGATTGGCCTTGTACTGTTTGGTATCGCATTTATAATATTCGGACCTATTATTAAAATTCAATCTCCTGATGGCCCAATTTTATTTAAACAGAAAAGAGTGGGAAAAAATGGAAGAGTTTTCACGTTTTATAAATTCAGATCAATGTATCCTGATGCAGAAGAAAGAAAAAAAGAATTAATGGATAAAAATGAAATGAATGGTCTTATGTTTAAAATGGATGATGATCCGAGGATAATCCCTATTGGCCATTTTTTAAGGAAAAGCAGTGTTGATGAATTACCACAATTTATAAATGTATTGAAAGGTGATATGAGCCTGGTAGGAACTCGCCCACCTACTTTGGATGAGTTTGAAAAATATCAAAAACATCATAAAATTCGATTGAGCTTAAAACCAGGAATAACGGGACTTTGGCAAATAAGCGGAAGAAATGAAATAACAGATTTTGAAGAAGTGGTAAAACTAGATCGTGCATATTTAGATGGTTGGAGTCTGCTTAAAGATCTTAAAATATTATTTGCAACGATATTTGTAGTTTTTAAGAGAACAGGAGCAAAATAGTTTTTATTTAATCTCCTTTAACATTTATTAATGATATTAGGGATGTGATTTTATTCTGCATGCTTTTTATAATAAGTAATAAATTTCATAAGCTAATAGCAAATTACAGATAATTGGAGGTATTTATGAAAGCAGTTATCTTAGCTGGTGGTTTTGGTACGCGCATTTCCGAGGAATCACAATTTAAACCAAAACCAATGTTGGAAATTGGAGAGATGCCAATTTTGTGGCATATCCTAAAAGGTTACTCTGTTCATGGAATTAATGAGTTTGTGATTTGTGCCGGGTATAAGCAACATGTAATTAAAGAATGGTTTGCAGATTATTTTTTACACACAAGTGATGTTACTTTCGACTTTACTCATGATGTTGAGTTGATTGTACATGATAAGCGGGCTGAAAAATGGAAGGTTACTGTTGTTGACACAGGATTGAACACTATGACAGGAGGAAGAGTTAAACGTATTAAAAAATATGTGGAAAATGAAACATTTTGTTTGACTTATGGAGATGCAGTTTCTGATGTCGATATAACTAAATTGATTGAGTTCCATAAATCACATGGAAAATGTGTGACATTGACATCTGTGAGCTTGGCACAGCAGAAAGGCGTATTAGATATCAACGATGATAATACGGTTGTTGCTTTTAGGGAGAAAGATGATGAAGATGGGTCACTGATAAATGGTGGATTCATGGTTTGTAATCCTGAAATTTTTGATTATTTAGAGGATGATAATACAATATTGGAGCAAAAACCAATGAATGAGCTTGCTGCTAAAGGAGAACTCAAAAGTTTTTATCATGATGGTTTCTGGCAATGTATGGATACTAAAAGAGAGAAAGATAAGTTAGAAAAACTTTGGGCATCCGGGGAAGCCCCTTGGAAAGTGTGGAGTGAATGACCAAGTTCGATTTAAGTTTTTATAAAGGAAAGAAAGTATTTGTCACCGGGCATACTGGCTTTAAGGGTTCGTGGCTTTGTAAAATGCTTAGCAATGCCGGTGCCTTTGTAACAGGATACTCTTTGAACCCTCCAACAAACCCTTCCTTATTTGAGATAGCTCATATTAGAAGCGATGTTAATTCAGTGATAGGAGATATCCGTGACTATGAAGCCTTAAAAAAGGCTTTTGATACTGCACAGCCTGAAATTGTTCTTCATTTAGCAGCACAGCCAATTGTACGTGATGGTTATAAGTATCCGCAATATACTTATGCAACTAATGTAATTGGAACAGTAAACATTCTTGAATGTATCCGTAATAGTACGGGAGTAAAATCTTTTGTTAATGTAACGACTGATAAGGTTTATTTAAATAAAGAATGGTACTGGGGATATCGTGAGAATGAAGAGCTGAATGGTTATGATCCCTATTCTAATTCAAAATCGTGCTCTGAACTCGTAACCCATAGTTATAAAAACAGCTATTTTTCAGATGGAAGTGTAGCAATTTCAACTGCCAGAGCAGGTAACGTAATTGGTGGTGGTGATTTTGCTAATGACAGAATAATTCCTGATTGTGTTCGAGCTGCGCAAAACCATAAGGATATTATTGTAAGAAACCCGTTTTCGACACGTCCTTATCAGCATGTTTTAGAACCACTTTATGTTTATCTGATGATTGCTGCCAGGCAGTATGAAGATTCGGGATTTGCAGATTCTTATAATGTTGGACCTGATGATGTGGATTGTCTTCAGACAGGAGACTTAGTAGATTTATTCATAAAAAAATGGGGCGACGACATGATGTGGATTAATCGTTATGATGGAGGACCACATGAAGCTAATTTTCTTAAATTAGATTGTTCTAAACTCAAGGCAACATTCAACTGGAAACCAAGGTGGAATATCGAGACTGCTGTTGAAAAAGTTGTGCAATGGAGTAAATGTTGGGTGAACGGTGATGATGTTCGTTCATGCATGGATGATCAAATTAATGAGTTTTTGGGAACGACCAAATGACCTTACATTCATCAATTGTCCAGTTAAAATCTTCCATGAGAAAAGAGCACATAGAACCAGAAGGAGGACTTGGTGAGGAACTTTTCTTATTTGCGTCTACCTTGATGCCGGTAATAAATGTTGATCTGCTTATAACGAATAAGGACGATAATATTCTTTTAATGTGGAGAGACGATCCGCATTCTGGAACAGGATGGCATGTGCCTGGGGGATGTTTGCGTCTCCGTGAAACTTTAAAAGAAAGATTATTCAAAACAGCGCGAAACGAGCTTGGTTGTGAGATTAGTAGAGATGTTAGGTTAATCAAAATTTTTGAAATATTTTCTGAAATTGATCGAGTTTTTATTAAAGATCAGAAGGAAAGATCGCACTTTGTTACTTTTTCTTATCATTGTAAAAGTATAGATCAAGATTGTATTAAAAAAAGACTATATCAGGGGGATTTAGAGAAAACAAAATACATAAAGCCGGGACAGCTTTACTGGTTCAATAAACTACCAGATAATCTTTTAAAAGTTCAAAATTGTTATCAAATTGAATGGGATTCAATTTGCGATTTATTATGGAGGTAATTAATGATGAAGAACTGGAATAATGAAATAGAAGCTAGGAAATATATTAAAGAAATAGTTACTGAATATTATCATGATTTTAAGAATAAGGATAAACCTTATATAGAAGGTGACAGAATTACATATGCCGCACGAGTTTTTGACGAAAAAGAAATGCAAGCACTTACTGATGCGACACTTGATTTCTGGCTAACGGCAGGGCGTTTTTCTGATCAGTTTGAAAAGGATTTTGCAAAATGGATTGGTGTAAAGTATGCACATCTTGTAAATAGTGGGTCATCTGCAAATCTAATTGCCTTCTCTGTATTGACTGCACCCGAACTTGGAGATCGTCAGATTAAACGTGGTGACGAGGTTATAACAGTGGCTTGTGGCTTTCCTACAACAGTAACACCTATTTTGCAGTATGGGGCCATACCTGTTTTTGTTGATGTAACAATTCCTCAATATAATATCGATGTTACACAGTTAGAGAAAGCATTGTCTGAAAAAACAAAAGCTGTAATGATTGCACATACACTGGGTAATCCATTTGATCTTTCTTCAGTTAAGAAGTTTTGTGATAAGCATAATTTATGGCTTGTAGAAGATAATTGTGATGCGCTGGGAACCACTTATACGATCGATGGAGAAACTAAATATACTGGTACATGGGGGGATATCGGAACATCTAGCTTTTATCCGCCGCATCATATGACGATGGGGGAAGGCGGTTGCGTATATACAAACAACCCGATGTTGAACCGTTTGATTCTTTCCTATAGAGACTGGGGCAGAGATTGTATTTGCCCTCCTGGACAAGATAACTTTTGTGGTCACCGCTTTGATGGGCAATACGGTGAACTTCCTGAAGGTTACGATCATAAATATGTATACAGCCATTTGGGCTATAATTTGAAAGTGACAGATATGCAGGCTGCCGTTGGATGTGAACAACTAAAAAAGATTCCATCATTTATTAAACAGAGGCGCCATAATTGGAACCGCTTGCATCATGCTCTAGAGCCAGTGGCTGATAGATTGATCCTTCCGAAACCTGCGGAAAATAGTGAGCCGTCATGGTTTGGATTTTTAATTTCTATTGATCCCAAGAGTGGAATTGACCGGGATGAGGTTACGAAATTTATCGAAAATCACAATATTCAGACCAGATTGTTATTCAGTGGTAATTTGATTAAACATCCTTGCTTTGATCAGATTCGTGGTACTGATTTATATCGAGTTGTAGGAGAACTTCGGAATACGGATTTCATTATGTCGAACACTTTTTGGGTTGGTGTTTACCCTGGAATGAATGATGAGATGATTGATTATATGGCGAAAGTGATTATTGAGGCAACAAATAGATTTTGAAAGATTAAGTTCATGGAGCAAATTTCAACGTATAGTGCATTTTACTTTGTAGTTCTTATAAGCCTTCAATTAAGACGACATAAAAGTAAGATATTTAAAACCATTTATTTGATTTGTTATAGTTGACATTTAAATTTATTCTTTGCGAATAAAATTCAATAGATGCATCCTAAATAATAAATAAGTAACACGGTGCATTTGTAATGAGAGGCAGAAAAATGAAACAGAGATTAGCAGATTATGTCGCGGATTTTTTAGTTAGTCATGGAGTTACCGATGTTTTTTCAGTTGTTGGTGGCGGGGCTATGCATTTAAATGATGCATTAGGCCATCACAAAGGATTAAAGGTTACTAATAATCATCATGAACAAGCGTGTGCAATTGCAGCAGAAGCGTATGCTCGATTAGATAATAGAATTGCTGCAGTATGTGTTACAACAGGTCCGGGAGGAACTAATGCATTAACAGGAGTAGTTGGAGGATGGTTGGATTCTATACCAATGTTCATCATCAGCGGGCAGGTACGTTATGATACTACATCCCGATATGCTCTCCAGTACACTGGCACACCATTAAGAGCAATGGGTGATCAAGAATATGATATCGTCAAATCTGTAAAACCGATGACAAAGTATGCAGTTATGATAGAGGATCCGAAGACAATTCGTTATCATCTTGAAAGGGCATGGCACTTAGCAACAACAGGTCGACCAGGTCCTGTATGGATTGACATTCCCGTTAACTATCAAGGAACATATATCGAGACAGAAGAATTAGATGGCTATGATAGCACTGAAGACGATTCAATGTTGCCTCCGAAGGTTGACGCTGAAACAGTGCGGTTGGTCTTAGAAAAGATAAAAAATGCTAAACGTCCTGTTTTCCATCCTGGCTATGGTATTCGCTTATCTGGTGGATATGACGCGTTTCGTTCTGTTGCAAAGAAATTGAATATTCCTATTGTTACATATTGGAATGCTGTTGACTTAATTGAGGATGATAATGAACTATATTGTGGTCGAGCTGGTAATATGGGAGATCGACCGGGTAATTGGGCTATACAGAATGCAGATTTAATTCTTGCTGTTGGAACGAGAATTTCCATTCGACAGGTGGGATACAATTGGAAGACATGGGCCCGTGCAGCCGAAGTCATAATGGTAGATATTGATCAGGCGGAGATGAAAAAACCAACACTTCATGTAGATTTACCAATCTGGGCTGATGCTAAAGATTTCCTTACGAAAATGGATGAGCTGGCCGAATCACCTGTATTTGCTGGTGGCATGTGGAATAACACATGTCAAAAATGGAAACATAACTATCCTGTTGTTTTACCTCGTCACTGGAAAGAAAATGGCGAGACTGCAAATGTTTATGCATTCATCAAATATCTTTCTGGAAGCCTCCCTGAAAATAGCTTGACCGCTGTATCAAATGGGGCATGCTGTGTAGTTGGTAATCAGGCATATGTTATTCAAAAAGGGAGCCGAATGGCCAATAATAGTGCAATTGCTAGTATGGGGTATGGGCTTCCTGCAGCTATAGGTACCTGTATAGGATCTGGTAGAAAAACTACGATTTGTCTTGAAGGAGATGGTAGTATTATGATGAATCTGCAAGAGCTTCAGACGATACTTACCAATAAGTTGCCTATCAAAATTTTTCTTATTAATAATAAAGGATATCAATCTATACGTATCACACAGACTAATTTGTTCAATCGGAATTTTGTAGGGATTGGCGAAGACTCAGGTGATTTGTCATTTCCTGAATATAAGAAAATTGCTGAGGCTTTCGGTTATACGTACTATTCTGCCCATAGTAATGCCGAGATGAAAGCTGTTGTTGATAAAGTTTTACAGCTGGATGAACCTGTATTTTGTGAGATCTTTACAGATACACATCAAGTATGGGAACCTAAAAGCAGTACAAAACGACTTGAAGATGGAACCCTTGTCAGTCCGCCTCTTGAGGATTTGGCACCGTTCTTACCTAGGGAAGAATTAGAACAACAAATGTTTATCCCTTTAGTTGACCAAGGATAATAATGTGGGCATAGCTTTAGTAAAGTTGTAATTACGATTGCTTATTATTGCTTATATAAATTTTTTTGCGTCCTATAGAATATAAGTTAGGAAGCAGAAATATGTTATTCATAATTTTAAGAAACAAGGTGTGTCGTAAATACGATTATTATAATAAGGTCAAATAAAAAGAGACTTTTTGAGGACAGATTCATTCTAATCTTTAACAAGTTTTATTCGAATATCTTTTCAAGTAAAAAATAAATGATGTGGATATTAATAGTATTCAGAATATCTGACTTATTGTAATACTGAAGCGGCTGTTTTGAGCTGGAGTGTGAAATATATTTATGAACCGAGTGATTATTACTGGAGCAACAGGTGCAATTGGAACTGCACTTATAGAGGAATTTGTAAAAGAAGGTATAGAAGTTTTGGTGTTTTGCCGAAAGGGGTCACCACGGAATCATAAAATACCCAATGATCCTCTGGTGAGTAAAGAATATTGTTCTTTAGATGAATTTGAGACTAAACAAAACAACACTGGCAAAAAGTTTGATGTGTTCTATCACTTAGCATGGGATGGAACAACAGGCATCGCGAGAGACGATATGTATTTACAGAATAGAAATGTGAAGTATGCTCTAGATGCAGTTGAGATGGCAAAACGATTCGGCTGTCATACTTTTGTTGGTGCGGGTTCTCAAGCGGAATATGGTAGGGTGCAAGGTCTATTATCATCTGATACACCAGTATCGCCGGAGAATGGGTATGGTATAGCTAAACTTTGTGCAGGGCTTATGACTCGAGAACTTGCTCACCAGATTGGCCTCAAACATATTTGGATGCGGATTCTTAGTGTCTATGGTCCAAATGATGGAGCACAAAGTATGGTTATGTCCACAATATATAAGTTGAAAAATGGAGAGATACCTAAGTTCACAAAAGGCGAGCAAATGTGGGATTATCTCTATAGTGGAGATGCGGCTAAAGCTTTTGCTTTAGTAGGAAAAAAAGGTAAAGATGGTAAAGTATATATTCTTGGAAGTGGTTATGCTCGCCCCTTAGCTGAATATATAACAGAAATTAGAGATGTCGTTAAACCTGAAGCAGCTATTGCTTTGGGGGCGATTCCTTATAGACCGCAACAAGTTATGTTCTTACAGGCAGATAATGAAAACTTAATTCATGATACTGGATGGAAACCAGAAACCCCATTTAAAAAAGGAATCGAAAATATTTTAGAAAGAGATATACACAATGAATAACAAATTGGTTGTCGCATATTTTTCGAGCGATTTATTTGCTGAGCCTTGTGGCGTATCGATAGCGTCTCTATTCGAAAATAATAAATTCTTCGAAAAAATTATAGTATACATTATCGATAATCAAATTTCAGATGCGAATAAGATGCGATTTCAAACACTTGCTGAACAATATCATCGTAATATTGAAATGATAAAAATGCCAAAGCCACAAACTTTTTTTTCTGACCAAAGATTTACCATTGAATCGTTGGGAAATACTTTTGGTCGGATGATTCTGGGTGAACTTCTACCAAAGCACGAAAAGAAAGTTTTATGTCTTGACTCTGACACGTTAATCGTGGATTCGCTTGAAAAATTATGGAATACTAATATTGAAGATTTTTATATAGCAGGTGTAGATAGCGCACCTGGTATTGCAATGATGAAAAAAACTCTTAAAATTCCACCTGGAACATTATATTGTAATGGCGGTGTGTTTCTTATGAATTTAGAAGCTATTAGAAAAGATGGGGTAGAGAATAAATATAAGACATATATAAAAAATGTTTTTGATAAAGGAAATTCATTAGGAGCCTACGAAGAGGAAGTAATGAACAAATGTTGCTACCCCAAGGTTCTTCGACTTCATCCAAAATATAATTTAATGACAGTTAATCTTGTCATGGATTATGATTCTTTTATTGAGTTTAGAAGTGCAGTTAATTATTACAGCAGAGAAGAAATGGCTGAAGCACTTGCTAACCCCACAATAATTCATGCAATTAATACTTTTTATATAAAAAAACGTATCTGGGAATATAAATCAGATTCACCTTATGCCGAATTATATACTCAATTTAGAAATATAACACCATGGAGAGATTTACCACGTATAAAACAAAGGAAAACAATAAAGCAGCTTTTGATGAAACAAATTTGGCATATGATGCCGCAGAAAGTCGCGTTTAAATTAGCTGCATTTGTAAGAAATCAAATAAGACCGCGCATGTCTAAAAAAAGAGATGATGAATGATATGGATGAATTAAAACAAAGACCCATCTTAACAATAGCTATACCCACATATAACGGACAAAAAACTATAAGGAACACATTTGACAGCGTACTAAAACAATATGATGAACGTGTTGAAATTCTTGTAGTTGATAATTGCTCAAATGATGGTACTCCGATAATTATTGAAGAATATCTTGCCCGATATCCGTTTATTAGATCAATAAGAAATGAAAATAATATTGGACCTGATAGAAATTTTTTAAAGGCTATGCAAAATAGTAGAGGAAAATACGTGTTGTTACTGTCGGATGACGATATTATGATAGAGAACACGCTAAAACGCATAGTTGATTTTTTGGAAAAAAAAGATATGGGACTAGTCTATCTTCATACAGTGAGTTTTCATGAAAACTATTCAGGGGTTGAAAATTGCGTAAAACCGGGACGAGATGTACCTAAGGATATATGTACCACTGAACGGAGCATATTTATGAAATATGCAGCACACTACTGGGGTTTTATGTCCTCTTTTATTTGCTCAACAGATAGAGTAAAGAATATCCAGGATGCTGAACAATATTTTGGGACTTACTGGCTTCAGAGTTATATTCATATTTTATGTGTATCTAACCCTGAAGATAAGCTTGGCGTTATACACGGTCCATGTATTGGTGCTGGAGCGTATCTAAATGTTTCAAATTTTGATACGTCTTTGGTTGATGGTGTTTTTTACAAGAAAATGTTGAATTTTGCCGTGGAAAAGGGACATTTTGATGAAGGGCAGCTTAAGAAACTGTTTATCAATAGGATATGTATACAAGGTAAGCGAGCTGTAATCAAAGAACGTGCGTCTGGTATAAAAAAGACAAGTATAAAACGATTATTTAGATGTACTTATATGTATCCAAAAGCTTGGATAGCATTGTATCCATTTTTTTTAGTGCCTAATTTTTTGTGTAAATTTATAATGAAACAATATAGGTCTTACCGAAGAGTTTCTGGGGAAATGCGAATTAATCGTCCGGAGTGAGTTGATCAATATGAAAGTACTATATATTACAGATCCAGGAATAGTAGGAGGCGCAACACGTTCACTTGTTGAAATGCTATCTGAAATGGATACGAAAAATGTTGAATGTGCAGTATGTACTAGTTCTTATAGTGATTTAAATAGAGAGCTTGATTCCTTAGGAATTTCTAATTTTGCATCTGGTCACCATGCATGTATGGATATACCGCCACAGAAGAAATGGAAAGCGCCATTTAAAAAACTAATTCGAGGTTTAGAATACCACTTAAGTTTAAACAGTGTAATTAGCTGTATTGAAAATAGTATTGATCTTAAATCTATAGATATTATACACACAAATTCAGCTAGAAATGACATAGGTTGTATTTTATCATCGAAATATAACATTCCTCACCTGATGCATATTAGAGAATTTGGTCGGGAAGATTTTGGTTGCATCAGTTATAGGAAGAATTATGAAGAGTTTATAAGTAAATATACAACTAAATTCATCTCAATTTCAAAGGCGGTTGCAGCAGCTTGGATAGACAGAGGTATAGAAAAATCAAAAGTTGTTATTATTTATAATGGCGTTGACGCTGAATCTATAGCTCCCGTAACTTATTCACACAACTGGTTATCTGACAAAATTTTAAAATTAGTAATTGTTGGTGGCGTTTGTGAGGCAAAAGGTCAACTCCAAATTGTGGAAGCAATAGGAATGCTACCTACTGAGGTTCGTAAAAATGTAAAGCTTGATATTATCGGATGGGGGGATCCAGTATATATAGGAAAAATAAAACAAATGGTTCTAAAATATGATCTTCAGGAACAGATTAATTTATTAGGTCCAAGAGACGACGTGCCCAAACTTCTTCAAAATTATCATATTGGATTAATGTGTTCAAGAGCAGAAGGGTTTGGCAGAGTGACTGCAGAATATATGCATGCAGGTCTTTGTGTGTTAGCCTCATCGTCTGGAGCAAATCCAGAGATTGTTGATAATCATATTACTGGATTGCTATATAAATATGGGCAGATCGACGATTTAATGAATAAAATTCTGTTCTTATATAATAATCGCGATATAATTCAAAAGTATGGGGCAAATGGAAGAATAAAAGCTGAAAATATGTATACAAAAGAAATAAATGCCGATAATATTTACAAGTTATATTTATCTGTTTTAAATAAAGAATAATAATCGATTGAATGCGTTTAAGGTATTAATCTAAAATCTGGGGGATATGATTGGAAGTGAAAATC
The DNA here is from genome assembly GCA_937975135.1 of uncultured Thermoactinomycetaceae bacterium. Lineage (GTDB taxonomy): Bacteria > Bacillota > Bacilli > Thermoactinomycetales > CALJVA01 > CALJVA01. The sequence goes on from CALJVA010000028.1 coordinate 14,676, forward strand.
AACATAAGAAAGATGGCAGTTGATTTATCTGTATTAGGATTATTTTTGCCGACGTTATTATCGTCATTAA
>CALJVA010000029.1 GCA_937975135.1 uncultured Thermoactinomycetaceae bacterium
GGATTTTTGAATACATCGAGTTTTTCTACAATCGCAAACGCGTTCATTCTGCAATCGGGTATCTTGCACCCGTTCAATACGAACAAATGTACGATCAAGCTGCATAATTTTCTCGATTCTGGCTGTCCAAACTATTGACAGAGGTCCAATCTCTATCATCAGAAGGCTTATTCCATCAGTAAATAAAACGGCCCTATCTTTTTTTTGTAAAAAAACTCACCCAAAAAAGTTAAAACTGTTGGAAGTCGTTTAATTAGGACTTTTGTATAATGGACCGTGAAAGCGCTAGCGCATCACTAATCGGGCTAGAAGAGGTGAACGGATTTGAAATTGTTAAAAAACAAATTTGTGTTCGTTGTATCTGTGTTCATGTTGATCCTTCTCACTGCGGCGGCTTGTGCTTCAGATAGCGGCAGCGAAACATCAAGCGGCTCCAGTGAAGAAGATACTAGCAATGAACCCGAAGAAGTCACATTAACATTTTTGATTGACGGTACAAAAAAGATGGACGGGGTTTATGCAGTCGCTGAAGAAATTGAAAAAAGATTCAATATTAAAACGGAATTTGAAGTTCGTCCATCTGGAACAGAAGGTGACAACCTCGTTAAAACACGTTTGGCCACCAGAGAAATGACGGATTTAATGTGGTATAACTCAGGTTCTTTGTTTAAGGCATTAAATCCGGAAGAATATTTTGTTGATCTATCGAATGAGGATTTTATAAATCGAATAGAAGAATCGTTTTTGGATGCTGTTTCCGTTGGGGACAAAGTGTTTGGTGTTCCGGGTCAATCCTCCATGGGAGGGGGATGGTTGTACAACAAAAAGATTTATGAGGAATTAGGCCTGTCCATCCCGAAAACTTGGGAAGAACTCATGGAAAACAACAGAATTATAAAAGAAGCTGGCATCATACCCGTTATTGCCACATTTAAAGATACTTGGACTGCTCAGATCGTATTATTAGCTGACTATTATAATGTTCATTCTGAACTGCCTTCTTTCGCTGAAGATTATACAAATAACAAGGCTAAATTTGCAGATACACCGATAGCGAGGAGAGGTTTCGAAAAACTGCAGGAACTTTATGAGAACGATTTTATGAACGATGAAGTCAATGCAACATCCTACGATGATGGATTGAGAATGCTGGCAGAAGGACAAGCAGTACATTATCCGATGCTGACACAGGCGTTATCTGCAATCAATGAAATGTATCCGGAAGTTATGGATGATATTGGAATCTTTGGACAACCGGGTGATAATCCAGAAAATCACGGTATTACTCTTTGGATGCCTTCAGCGATTTATATCAGCAAAGATTCTGAAAATATAGAAGCTGCGAAGAAGTGGCTGGAGTTCTTTGTATCCGAAGATGGAATGCAAATCTATATGGAAAATATGGTTGCTGAAGGACCATACATGATCAAAGGGATCGAACTTCCTGAAGATTCATTTGTGGCTGTAAAAGAAATGCAACAATATCTTGATGAAGGAAAAGTTGCTCCGGCACTTGAGTTTCTCTCTCCATTAAAAGGACCGTCTCTCGAGCAAATTATGGTAGAAGTAGGGCTAGGTTTTATATCTGCAGCTGAAGGTGCAGAAAAATACGATAAAGACGTAGAAAAACAAGCACAACAACTGGGGCTTGAAGGTTGGTAATCGGACAGATCTAGTCCTGCAAGCTATTGCAGGACTCTTTTTTAACCAATTGAGGTGATGGTGTTGGCGAAAATATACCGAAGAATTTACAGCTATTCCTTACTGCTTCCGGCACTTGTTATCTATGCTGTTCTGTTTATTGTGCCGACCATCGTTTCTTTCTTCTTCAGTTTTACAAGATGGACTTTAAAGGACTGGGAATTCATAGGCCTGGACAATTTTATTATGTTTTTTCAAGAGTCATCCTTGTCCATCGGCATTAAAAACACGATCATTTATGCTGTACTCACAAGTGGTCTTAAGGTCATATTCGGTATGATTTTTGCTGTATTACTCAGTTATCAATTAAAGACAAAAAATTTTTTGCGCTCCGTAATATTCTTTCCTGCACTTGTAAGTACAGTTGCTGTTGGAATTACTTTCAGTGTATTGATGCATCCTTCCAAAGGACTGATTAATAAAGCTCTTGCACTGATTGGGATTAGCGGACCTGATTGGCTGGGAAATCCGAATTTAGCTCTTATTTCTGTGGCTTTGGTGGATGTATGGAAAGGTGTCGGTATTGCTACAGTCATCCTTATTGCAGGTATCGCTTCTATTTCTAGTGACTATTATGAAGCAGCACAAATCGATGGTGCAAATAAATTTCAAGCCTTCTGGAATATTACTCTTCCTTTGTCCAGGCCAGCCATAAATGCCGTCATCATCTTGTCTTTGACAGGGGGACTTAGAACGTTTGATTTGATCTGGACAATGACCAAAGGTGGGCCTGGATTTAGGTCGGATTTGCTGGCTTCTATCATTTACAAGCAGTATCAGGGCGGTTTTTACGGTCTATCTACGGCCGGAAACGTTATATTATTCCTCTTTATAGCATTAATTGCCTTTCCGTTAAAAATGTATTTTGACAGAAAAGAGGAGCAATTATGAGCAAGATGTCAGTAGGAAATACCAAACGAAAAAAAACATTGCTTCAATTTTTGTTCGAGACTATAGCTATCGTTTTTTTCGGTATTATATTTATCGTTCCCTTTTACTTTATCATTGTGAATTCTTTAAAAACACGAACTGAAGCAGCAAAAATGAGCATAGCTTGGCCTGAAACGATCCAATTTTGGAGCAATGTCATTGAGGTTCTCAATGCAAGAGATGGCATGCTTTTTAGGGCGTTTATCAATAGCACCGTTATCACCACTTTCTCGGTTATCATCCTTGTCATCATCTGTTCCATGGCAGCATTTGTTCTTCAGAGACGTAAAGAGAAAAGTTCAAAATATTTGAGCTTGTTGTTTCTATCTGGGTTAATGGTACCGCCCGCCATTGTCCCGACCATTTGGGTAATGGAGTTACTCGGCATTTTTAAAACCATGCATGGGATCATCCTGATTATGGTGGCGATCACAATTTCCGTAACCATCATTTTATATAGCGGATTTATAGCTTCTATTCCTCAGCAAATTGATGATGCGGCCATCATTGATGGTTGCAGTGGCTGGAGGCTATTTTTCCAGATTATTTTCCCTTTGTTAAAACCGATCCATTCCACTGTGATTATATTACAGTCTGTATCCATCTTTAATGATTTTGTGCATCCTTTGTACTTTTTCCCAGGAGCGAAAAATGCGACAGTGCAACTTACCCTTTACAACTTTATGAGTATGTTCAATACTTCATGGAACTTGCTATTTACTAACGTGTTGCTGATTACAATACCCCCTTTTATCGTATTTTTGATCTTCAATAAACGAATTGTGTCTGGAATGACATTAGGGGCAGTTAAGGCTTAACACGGAGGAGGGTTCAAATGATTACAGTTACTGATTTAAGGTGTGAATATTTTAAAAATCCCATTGGAATAGATGTCCAACAACCAAGAATTAGCTGGAAAATTCAATCAGATCAATATGGTGTAAAGCAGTCGGCCTATCAAATTCAAGTCGCTGAAGACCATACATTTAAGCAGATGATTTGGGATTCGGATAAAGTCGTCTCAGATCAAAGCATCCATGTTGAAATTGCAGACTTGAAGATGGAGTCGCGCAAAAGATATTACTACAGAGTTAAAGTATGGAATCAAGAAAATATATCTTCGGATTGGTCCGAACCAGCATTCTGGGAAACCGGAATTTTACAAGAAGATGAGTGGGTAGCGGATTGGGTATCTGCTCCAAAATCGATTGAATCAAAACAATGTCCTATTCTTAAAAAATCTTTTCTCCTTACTGAAAAAGTGAAATATGCACGAGTGTATGTCACTGCATTAGGACTGTACGAATTACATTTGAATGGTCAAAGAGTAGGGAAAGATTATTTTACGCCTGGCTGGACGAGTTACGAAAAAAGGCTTCAGTATCAAACTTATGATGTCACAGATTTGCTAAAACAAGGTCTTAATCACATCACAGCCTTGTTAGGTAATGGTTGGTATAAAGGTTATTTGGGATGGGAAGGAAATCGTGAACTGTACGGGGATCGGTTAGCTCTTTTGCTACAAATGCACATTGTTTTTGAAAATGGAGAAGAATTCATTATAAAAAGTGATGAATCCTGGGAAGCGACAGGCAGCCCCATTTTGATGTCGGAAATTTATCATGGAGAAATTTACGATGCCCGATTGGAAGAGGAGATGAATGAATGGGAACCTGTTGAGATCCTACCTCAAACGAAGAGTATTTTGGTAGCGCAAGAAAATAATCCGGTGCGGAAGATCGAAGAAATAAAACCGATCCAGCTGATCATCACGCCAAAAGGAGAAAAAGTCCTTGATTTTGGTCAAAACATGGTTGGGTGGGTAAGATTTTCTGTACAGGGTGAAGAAGGAAAAACCGTTAAATTGCAACATGCAGAAGTTCTAGATAAAGACGGGAATTTTTATACTGAAAATTTGAGAAGGGCCAAACAAACGATCACGTATACGTTAAAAGGCGGTGAAAAGGAAACCTATGAACCCACTTTCACATTCCAAGGATTTCGATATGTGAAATTGATCGGTTTTGATAACAACATCCATTTAGATGATTTTACAGGTGTTGTCCTTCATACAGCGATGGAGCGAACAGGTGGGTTCGAATGTTCAGACCCACTGGTCAATCAACTTCACCACAATATTTTATGGGGATTAAAAGGCAATTTTCTGGATATCCCTACGGACTGTCCGCAGCGGGATGAACGATTAGGCTGGACAGGGGATGCGCAAGTATTTATTCGAACAGCAACTTACTTGAAAAATGTTGCCCCCTTTTTTACAAAATGGCTGAGAGATTTGGCGGCAGATCAATACGAGGATGGTGCGGTGCCCTTCATTGTTCCTAACATTCAAAGACAGGATAAAGGTAATGATGAATCCCCTACCCCATTCAGTGCAAGTGTATGGGGCAGACCGGCGGGTTCCGCTGCTTGGGGAGATGCAGCAGTCATCTGTCCATGGACCATTTACAAGGTTTATGGAGATAAGCGCCTGCTCGAAGAGCAATATAGCAGTATGAAGGCTTGGGTAGAGTATATCCGGAAACAAGGGGACAATGAATACCTCTGGAATACAGGATTCCATTTCGGCGATTGGCTTGCACTAGACTCCAAACCGGACAGTTATGTCGGAGCTACAGATAAAGATTTTATTGCCACAGCCTATTATGCGTATTCTGTGCATTTGTTGTATAAAACGGCTGAAGTGATTGGTAAAAAAGATGAAGCTAAACATTACCATGAGCTTTATCAAAACATCGTGAATGCGTTTAGGGAAGAATTTATAACCCCTTCGGGTCGACTGGCAGTACCCACACAGACGGCACATGTACTGGCATTAATGTTTAATTTAGTTGATGGAAAAGCGAAAGAGCGCACCGTTGCCCGACTGGTCGAATTGATTGAGGAAGAAAACTATCATTTGACAACAGGCTTTGTCGGCACCCCCTACCTGAATCATGTACTCAGTGACAATGGGCATAACGATATTGCTTATAAGCTTTTATTACAGAAAGATTATCCATCGTGGCTTTATCAGGTAACGAAAGGAGCCACGACCGTATGGGAACATTGGGATGGTATCAAAGAAGACGGCAGTTTCTGGAGCCCGAATATGAATTCTTTTAACCACTATGCTTACGGTGCGATTGGAGACTGGTTATATCAAAAAGTAGTCGGCATAGATGTCGATGAAAATTACCCTGCTTACAAAAAA
>CALJVA010000030.1 GCA_937975135.1 uncultured Thermoactinomycetaceae bacterium
TTCCCCGTAATTAATCTTAAAGGCACGATAAATTTGCTCAAGTAAGATTAAGCGAGCAAGCTGATGGGGAAATGTCATCGCAGAAAGGGAGAGAAGCAGGTCTGCACGGTTCAATACCGCTGGAGAAAGTCCCAATGAACCTCCAATGATAAATGAGATCCGACTAGTCCCATAGGTCGCAAGCTTCTTTAAGTGTTGAGCAAGTTGATCCGAGGTGTAGGAGACGCCTTCAATGGCCAATGCGATTACATAATGATCTGGTAAGAGACGGTGTAATATCCGCTCCCCTTCCTTTTCGATTGTTTTGTTTATCTCTGCTGGGCGAAGAGGGTCACGTAACTTTTCTTCAGCTACTTCAATGATTTCTAATTTTGTATAGGAACGTAGTCTTTTTAGATATTCAGCTGTTCCTTCTCTCAGAAATCGTTCTTTCAGTTTACCGACTGTGATGATTTGAATTTGCATTTTTGTCCGTCCTGTCTTCGAAGTAAGTTAATATATAATCAGGAGAACTTCCACACTTTTCACAACAGGCTTCAGGAAAGCGTAACGAATCCCTGTGGTTATCCCAAAGATCAAGGGAAGGAGCAATTGCCTGATAGTCTACGATGTCATCAAGAATGAATTCAAGATGTTTCTCACAAGCGAACCATTCCTTTTTATACCCGTCATTAGACAATGGAACACAGCCTCCATAATTGATAAAGATCAAAGATCAATTACGATGAACACGTATTTATATGATTAAGTGGTATCAAAGGCGCATGTAGTCCTATTTATCACAATGGAGGGAGGCAGGGTTGCTTTGCTCCTTCTAACCCTGCCATTACCAAGAGAATAAGGTTGTTATTATGGTGCTTGAACAAGAGTTGCTTTTCCTTGTTTTTTGTTTCCACCGCTGTAATAAGTAATCTCGATTGTGTCTCCCACTTTCGTTTCTTTCCAAAGATGACGGCGCAGTTCCGAGCCGGAGGGAATTGATTGGCCGTTGATCGCTACAATGACATCCCCAAATTCTAAGCCTGCTTTTTCTGCTGGACTACCAGGTTGTACCTTTAGTACAACTACTCCCGAAGTTACATTTTCCGGCAATTGCAGTTCTGTCTGCCAGTATTCTTGGGCTACAGACTCAAGGTTAATCCATTCCTGTACACCAATATAGGGGCGAATCACACGACCGTGTTCAACTAAATCGTTGATGATTGGCTTGGCATCATTCGAAGGTATAGCAAAACCGAGACCCTCTACTCCAGTCTGGGTAATTTTTAAACTATTGATCCCAATAACTTGTCCAGCAACATTGATTAAAGCTCCGCCACTATTACCGGGGTTGATCGTTGCATCTGTCTGAATAAAGTCCATTGAAGTTTCAGAGCTGATTTGTAAGGTTCGCTGTTGTGAGCTGATGACTCCTACAGTAACTGATTGGGAAAAAGTTAGTCCCAAGGGGTTTCCAATCGCAATGGCTGGCTCTCCTGGTGTAAGTTTATCTGAGTCTCCAAAGGTTGCAATTGTTTTGATGCCATCTGCCGGAATTTCTAAAACAGCGAGATCGGTTGGCACATCTCTCCCCAATACCTTGGCCCGTACTTGGCGGTTGCCATTTTCTTTTGGTAGAACGACGACAACGGTATTGGCGCCCTCAATAACATGATTGTTCGTAACTACTCTGGCCCGACCATCTTTTTTATAAAAGATAATACCTGAACCAGTTCCTGCTTCTACAGCACGGGGATTAAAGGGATCTGTCGACTGCTGAATATTACGGATCCCCACCACTGCTGGGCGAACTTTTTCAGCAGCTTTTGTAATATCTGTTGTTACTTTAACACTGGCTGTCTGTTCATTTGCATTATTCTCAGGTAATTTATTTTCATCCATCGTCGTCGGGATGGAAATAACTCCGGTCATTAAAAGTGCAAAGACCAGAATTAATACCATAAAGCCACCAATAAAGGACGAGAGTAGTGCTGTCAACCAAGTGGACGGTCCTCGCCGTCGGCTATGTATGTTGACAGTCGGTGGAGAAGCAGGTGGCTGGGATTGTATGATCGGTTCAGGCTCAGGGGGTGTTGGTTTTTCTGTCGGTTCTTCTGACTGTTCGGGTGAACTTTGATGCTCTTGTTTGGATACCTCTGGGTTAGAGTCATCTTTTGACTGACCTGGGGGCGGATTGTAAAAGTATCCCATATCTATCTCTCCTCCTCCGCGCCTTCATTCTTATGTTCATGTTCTTGTTCATTATGAGAATCATTTTCTCTTATTATACTCTGTAACAGTTGGGATCTAAAGTGTGGTTAAATATCGATCACTTAAAGGTTTGAAGAGCGTATCTTAAGGCGAAAATAAATAGTAATTGTGATTGATATACCTCATTCTATTTGTATTTCATGAGTTTCATAATAATTTAGAGATATAGGGAGATATAAAGGAAAGTGAAAATAGGGCTTGAAAGGAGTTAGGTGGGAACTGTGAACAATGAACGCATCATTTGGAATGAATCAATATGGCAGGAAGTGAAGCAAGGTGCTTTACTTGCAGATTTGAAAGAGGCTACTTATAACAATGCATTGCTTCTATCCGCATTGATCGATTTACTGGTTGAGAAGGGAGTAATTACCCGCCAAGAAATTTCAGAGACTGCCAATATGTTGGATCAAGAACTTTCCTTTGATATCGATTTATCGTAAGGAAAATTTAGCTTTTTGAACCATTATATTATGATCTTTGAAATAAAAAGAGGTATCTTGGGCTACAACTGATTTTAGGAAATGAAACGATGTAGCCCAATTACCTATTGATTTAGATTAGGGATTTGTGTTTTTTAGGAATAAGAGTCTTTTTTAAAGATTATCCTTATTCTTTTCGCTTAACTTGGCGTAGAGGTGTAGGACGGTCCGGATAGGTCTCGTGTAAATGAACCTCTTTTCCAACATTAATCCCAGCATCCTGGAGAATACTCTTCACAGTTAATTCAGCCAATTCGATCAGGTTGTTTTCACGGCTAAGATGTGCTAGGTAAACATTTTCACCATCACTATTCAAAATATCGACGAGGGCTTCACCGGCATCTTCATTGGAAAGGTGTCCCACATCGCTAAAGATTCTTCGCTTTACATTCCAAGGGTAAGGGCCCATTCGAAGCATTTCTACATCGTGGTTGGTTTCTAAAATTAATGTATCTACTCCAGAGATTTGATCTACAATCCGTTTGCTGACATAACCAAGATCTGTGACCAATCCCAGTGCCTCTTCGTCCTGCTCAATTCGAAGACCAATGGGCTCAGCTGCATCGTGGGAGACCGGGAAGGTCTCAATATGTAAATCCCCTAACTCTAACGCTGCTCCAGTTTCTAAAATATTTTTGTAAGCTTCATCGATTTGTCCCACACTGGGTGGAAGGGCTTCCCAGGTTGCTTGGTTCATATAGACAGGGATTTGGTAACGGCGTGCTAATACACCTACCCCTTTAACGTGGTCAATATGTTCATGCGTCACAAGGATTGCAGATAGAGATTGAGGATCTACGCCAATTGAGCGTAGATGCTTCTCGATTTGCTTTCCACTTAAACCGGCATCCACTAAAAGACGGATTTGATCGGTTTCAATATAGAGTGCGTTTCCTGTACTACCACTTGCTAAAATACTAAACTTCATTCGCCTCATCCCTATTAAAAATAATTAAACAGTTACGATCAAAGGTACAGGGGAAGGCCATAATTTATCTCTTGTTTCTTATTGATTTGTGACGAATCGGACTCCCCCGGTAAGTGCATTTACATCAAATGTTTTTCCATTAGCGGTGAAACGCCACACAGGGGCTAGAACACGTACCTCGGCTTCGTAAGATTGTCCATAATAACCAAGTTGACAATCTGTGATCTTTGTTTCTTTGTCTAGCAATTCACTCTCGATTAAGCTGATTAATGCAGTTCGTGCTGAGACAGGACGAAGAGCAGCTTCATTGCTTTGGATCGAAAAGTGAGTCATTTGAAGTGAGATTATCTTGTCCCCCTTCACTTCTACTTCCAGTTTACCATCAAATAGTGGGTGACCCTTCCAATATTGAGCGTAAATCCTCTTTGAGGATGTATCCTTGATTAATACAAATTCATTAAAGTGTGGGATCTTTTCCTGTAAAAAGAGATCGATATCCTTCTTAATAGGGATCGGTGAAGATAGAATTAAGCTGTAACTACCATCATCATTTTGCACCCATCCATCACCTGGAGAGGTGATTTCAGCTTCTAAAAAGGAGACGGTTGGACGATCATGGGGTAACTGTGTTTCCAGGGAAATCTTCTTTTCATGTAACAACTGTTCCAACTCTTGTTGGCTTGTCTCAGTAACATCAGCCATGCGTGCTTGTTCCGACCAAGATTGAAAGAGTTGTGTACCCAAAAAAATGTTTAACGCTGTAAAAGCAATGATAAGGACAGTTTTTGCTTTGTTCCAGTCCATTGGGTTACCTCCTTGATGAAGGAGAGGGGATTCTATGGATCTTACCATCTGAAAGAACAACAAACCAGGAGGGTTGAAGAGTTATGTCATCCGACTCAGTAACCGCCTGATAACCTGGAAAAATATCATGGATATTTTTCAGGGAAAGGCCTGTTTTTTCGATTGCTCGTAGCACTTCTTTTTTACCCAGTAACTCTGAAGAAGATATCTTTTCTGGTTGGGGAGTTAAATAATATAAGGAGCGTTTATATTCGATCACCCGTAAAGGCGTACTAATCAGCTCGATAGTTTCTGGTCCACCCTCATGCTCTCCGTAAACGGGGTAGCCTTCAATCGTTAAGCGAAAAGTAAAACGGTGTAGGGGATCATTTTCACTTCTATCTAATCGTTCTAATAAAAAATTTCCTGTCCATCCGCTATGTTTGTTCATAAACTGAGTAATTGTATTAAGTTCTTCAACGAGTAAAGAGGATTGAGTTGTTCGAAAGGTAAGATCACGATAAACCATGGCCTCATTTTCAGTATCATGGGTTAAGTTACGACTACCATCAGTATAAATAAACTCATGTTTGTAGGGTAAACGACGTGCTAAAGAAGGATCTGGAAACAACCAATTTTTTATATCTTCCACTTGAATGAGCTTCCGTTTATAAACAAACTTAGTCATAGTAATAGATTTTTGCGGTAAATACACAGCTTTTGGGAACTCATTAATTTCCTCTGGCAATTCGGAGCTACCACTTGGCAAAAAAACAGGACTTACTGGAAGTGTCTCTTGATTTGCTATGATTTCTTGCAATGATCGTGGTTGATCAAGGTGTATTTCACAACTTAATATTTTGTTATCGCGATCGGAGATGAACCATGCGGTCAATTCTCGATTTGGTTCTTCAAAAATCCAGATTCGACTAATCGGGTATCCTTCGAAAATTGGTTCACTTTCTCTCTTTGGAGAAAGAATAAGTTCTACAGGGAGGGTGTCGGAAAAGCGTAATTCTAGGCTGGTTGATTCATTATAAAGCTTGTCCCACACCTCTGCCGTCGTAGATATGGAATATTCTTTAACCTCTGTTGGACTAACGTTTTCCAATAATTGTGAATAAATACCTCCATTTGTAGGTACTAAGTGATGTTTGCCGCGCTGATGAAAAATGATTTGTGCTGGTACAAGAAGTTCAGTGGAAGTTTTCTTATCCTTTTCATGACCAATTTGTGGAGGCTTGATATATCCACTTCGCTGATTATCTTCAAAAGAGGGTGAACTAAACCAGAGTAACCCGGAGAGAAAAAGACTCGTACAAATCAATAAGACGAGTAGAGCAGATTTGAACAGCTCTTTCATCCTACTACCCCCGTTTCGTATACAGGAAGGGAGAAGGTGACGGTTGTTCCTTGATTAAGAGTACTTTCGATCCGGACAGTGCCATCATGAGCCTGAATAATCTCCTGGACGATGGAAAGTCCTAATCCTGTTCCACCTAATTCACGGGATCTCGCTTTATCTACCCGGTAAAAACGTTCAAAGATCCGTTCTAAGTCTTTCTTTGGAATACCAATGCCTGTATCTGAAATGGCTACATCGACCATGTCATCAGGTCTTTCAAAGCAAGAAATAAGAATGCTTCCTCCTTCAGGAGTATATTTAACTGCATTGGAAAGTAGGTTATCCATTAATTGGTCGATCCGATCGCCATCGACCAAGACCATCGGTGATTTATTAGGCATTTGCAGTGAAAGTGTAATCTCTTTTTTCTTACATTGCATGGAGAAGCGATCTGCTGCAGATGTTAATATTTTGTTCAATTCAGTAGGTTGTTTATTGATGGCCACCTGTTTCGCATCAAAACGGGACAATTGTAGTAGGTCGTGAATTAAGCGTGTCATTCGGTCTGCTTCTTGACGGGCTACTTTTATAAACCTGGATGCTATATCAGGTTGATGAATAGCTCCATCTTCTAAGGATTCCAGATAACTTTTAATCGTAGTTAAGGGCGTACGAAGCTCATGGGAAACATTGGCGACAAATTCTTTTCGTTCACGATCCAGTTTTTCTTCCTCAGTTACATCTTGTAAGACAGCGATCAGAGCGACCATCTCTTCATCATGGCGTTTGATCGGAGTTAAGGTAACTTTTATCATATTTCGTTCGCCATCATCAGATACCAGCTCAAGCAGAATGCGACGCATTTTTAATAATGGAAAGTTGATTGAGTCGGGAATGGGCAATAAATGCTCTACAGCTTCTCCGATGGGAATACTTTTGTTTAAGATTTCTTCTGCTCGTTTATTGACCACAATTACATGTCCTTCAGGATCAGTAGCCAATACGCCGTCACTCATATTGGCCAGTACAGATTCCAACTTCTCTTTTTCCTCTTCATTTTGTGATAATGCTCTTCGTAAGTGCTCTGCTAAATGATTAAATGCTGTTGACAGACGACCAATTTCATCATCCGATTTAACGTCCACCTGCTGATCAAAATTGCCGTCAGCCATTGCCGTGGCTTGCTTGGTAATTTGTTTAATCGGATTGGTAATTGTGCGGGCCACAATAACCATTAATATGACGGTCAAAAACAAAGTTACTAATGTGATTTTGATTAAGATTTTAGTGATATTGCCAATCGTATCATAGGTTTCCTCCATGGAAGCTTCAATATAAAGTGCACCCGCCACTTCACCTTCAACCTTAATCGGGATGCTTAAGACCTGGATGCGGTTTCCAGTCATAGGATCAATGCGAATATAATCTTCTGCCAGACCTTGGAGGGCATTGTTGGCACGGATATTTCTTTGTTGTTCCACCTGCTTATTGGCAGAGGTTGTGCTTGTTACAATGCCATCTTTATCAATGGCCTGAATGGTTACCTGACTTTTATTTAATATAAATAATTGCTGAAGTAGACGATCCATCTCTTTTTTGTCTGCCATGGTAGTAGGCTGGTCTTTCTCTGTCAATATATGGGTGAGGGCATCTTCTAAGAGGTTGGCTTGTGACCTTAATTGCCGTTGGAAGTCCTTTACGTAGTAGTCTTCGAGTTCGCGGAAAAAGTAGACTCCGACTAATTGCATCGCAATCAGTATCAAGGAGACATAGATCACAATCAACTTCCATTGTACACTATTAAACATTTGGAGCCATTTCATTTACGTCACCGTTCCAGTAAAGGGTTGCGCATCATATATCCAATTCCACGACGGGTAATAATATATTGTGGTTGGCTGGGGTCAGATTCAATTTTTTCACGCAGACGCCGAATTGTGACGTCAACTGTACGCACATCTCCAAAATAATCATATCCCCAAACAGATTGAAGTAGATGCTCTCGGGTTAGCACTTGGCCAACATGTTTAGCAAGGTAGACCAGGAGTTCAAATTCACGATGGGTTAGCTCGATGGGTGTATCTCCTTTATGAACAAGGTAACTGGTATGGTCAATCACAATTTCTCCTACTTGATAAAGGTTTTTTGATGATTCCTCAGAAGACTTTTCTTGTGTTTTCGCCCGACGTAAGTGGGCACGAATACGGGCGAGCAATTCCCGATTACTAAATGGTTTTGTTACATAATCATCAGCCCCAATTTCTAAACCCAATACCTTATCTACTTCTGAATCTTTTGCCGTTAACATAATAATGGGCATTTGATGTGACTGGCGTATGGTACGACAAACCTCAATTCCATCAGCACCGGGTAGCATTAGATCAAGCAAAATAAGATCGGGTGCATTTTCTTGAACGTAGCGAATTGCATCATTACCGTTATAAACACAATCAACCTCATATCCCTCTTTACTTAAATTAAATTGTAAAATATCGGCAATCGGGTGTTCATCTTCCACAACAAGTATCTTGGCAGGCATATGAAATACCCCCTTAACTAATTTCCTAGTTAATTTTAAAATATTAACCTTTGTCTACTGGAAATAAAAATTAAAAATGATGGAGACCAAGGGAGTATTAGGCAGGAAAGTCCTTCTAAAGTTGAATTGCCTAACACTTTGAGTCCTCAATTGAAAGAGGTAAATTGAACTTACATATCATTTATCTTAACGTTTCTAGATATTCAGGAGTTAGTATCGAAATCCATTTTTAAACCACCAAAAAAGAGTGATTCTGAAAGCTTAGTCACAGTAATATTCCCTGGAAGTAATCCAGCTGTAACCAATTGTAATAGAGAGAATATGATATATGAGAGCAAAGAAAACTTTATCCTGATAGATACCATTTTCGCATAATCTGTGTATCGATACAATGGAACCTTTTTGTCTAACATTTCATCATATGAGTATTTATAGACAGATGGGCATCAAAGGACTTCTGCATCTGCTTAAAGGAAGAATTTATTTTCAATAAAATTAGGCTTTCAAAGTTTTCGCCTAGTCTCGCCTTACGAATAGTATATTACTGGGGGAACAGAAGAGGAGGAGTTGAAGTGAAAGTTCGTCGCTATCAACAAATTGCTAGTAAATTATTAAAAACACGTGTCATGGAAAAGTACGAGCCACTTAAGTTTTATATCCCAGAGACCAAGTTACTTACGGAGAGCTCACTCTATTCAATGCTTCATGCACATAAAATGGTTTTTATTAAGCCAGATAAAGGTGGAGGCGGGTCAGGGATCATTCGTGTGAAAAGAACTGCTAAAGAAACTTATGAAGTGCGCTTTCGAAATCAACGATTCTTTGTTAAGGAATCACAGTTATGGACAGCAGTTCGTAAACGAATTTTCCCAAACAAAGCATATTTAATTCAACAAGGAATTGACCTGGTTCGTGTCCATAGCCATCCATGTGATTTACGTATCCTGTTACAAAAACCAAGAGATCGATGGGAGATTTCTGGTTTTGTAGCTAAAGTAGCCGCTCGAGGACAATTTGTCACTAATTACTGTAAAGGAGGAAAGCCTGTACGAGCCGTTGAGTTATTTAATTATCTATTGATGGGAGATGAAAAGGCAGTTCGCCGTCTACTATATCAATTGAGTGAGATATCATTGGTTACTGCCAAGATCTTAAATATGCGTTTTCCTGGGTTGCGTGAATTAGGGATTGATGTAGGGCTAGACCGTTGGGGGGGAATATGGATTTTGGAGGTGAATACAAGACCTAACTTTCAAATGTTTCGAAGAGTATTTGGCGGCAGTACTTATCGTAGAATTGTAAAAAATCATCGCCTTGTTATTTAGGATAATAGAATAAATAAAAAAATTACCCCACTATTGGGTAAATTCCTCCTAATTCGCCTTTGTTCGACAAACTCTCTTATGGAAAAATAGTTCCCTCCTTGATAGAATTTTAGTTAACTGGTAGCTAAATATGTTTCGGAAGATCCGATCCATATTTTTGGCTATCGAAACTCTCTTTTGTAGAGAAATACATCTGCTAGGAAATAGACTGGAGGGATCCGTGGATGTCCATAACAGTAGGCATCTACATTGGTAAAAAAGATCGGTTAATTCGGTGCTGGTATGATATGTTGCCTCGCGGACATTTTCCAATATTGGTTAAGTATTGCATCCAATCCTATCTGAAAGGAACCTATTTTCCTCTTTCTTCTGTGAGTGACCCTTCAATATTTAGACAGCAGATTCATACGGTTCGGGACCGATTACCTACCCAACGTAACGTAATTTTTTCTAAAGATGAGGAATTGGTGTACGATTGGGTGGCTTCTGTAGAAAGTGGATTTCGAAGCGAGGAAATTAAAAATATCGTTAAGGAGACCATTATGCATACAATGCTGGAACAGCCAAAGAATTACCCACACATTATGAGGGAGCGGCCAGTAGCAAATCCGTCTCCTGGATTAATCCAAGATCGGAACTTTGTTTGGGGCTCAGAACGAAATGGCCTCCGGCCTTTTACTAGTCCAATGGGACAAGCATTAAAAAGAGATGCATTGGAAGTTAAGGAGGCTTACGAATTTTTTGAGGAACAGGCAGCTACGGACTCGACGGAGCAGGAAGATCCTCTTGGAGAGCGTCGTTTAGCTTACCGCGAATTTCGAAATTTACTAGACTATATGGGGTAACTCCCGTGCAATCAGTTATAATAAGTAAGTAGCGTGGAGGAAAGAAAATGGTGTCCAAGCTGGGATATCGGAGATATAGGAACCAATTAACTCAGGAAGCTCGTTTTAAGAAGACTCTTTTATTGATCAAATAAAAGAGTCTTTTCTTTTTGGACCCCTTCACATTTGTCCCAATCGGACAAATATAGATTCCAAACTGATTACTCTGGGGTGTAGAATAGGGGGCCTGGCAGCAACCAAGTACCCCCTTTCGACCATTAGGAGTTATTATGAAAATCAGCGAAGATGTCCTCCATCTTAACGTCATCACGAAACTGGTTGATCTCATTAATCCAATTAGAATTGGGCCGTAAAATGAGGAGATAATCAGTGACATGTTCAATATTAGATGAAAAAAAAGGTTTTTTTCCACTTACATTGACCGTCCAACCTTTTTTCTGCTCGGTGTAGTTAATCACAATTTGTGGTCCTTCAATAGAAGTAGGATATGTAATTGTTTGATTTTTTGCCATTGATTTTAACTTATTTTTTAGATGCTGACGTTTATTCATAGTTGTACCTGCTATGAAAACATCGCCTTGTTGAATGAGCAAGTATAAAAAACGATGCTTCAATTGATCGCAGGACTTCACCTCACTTTTCTTGAGATCATTTAAAAAAATATAGCTATGGAAGTGGTGTGTATAGATTCTCTTAATTGGAAAATTACAAACTAAGAAATTATTTCCCAATAACCTCCTGTAATTAGTGGTTAATCCATCCATTATTATGCCATGAATAAACACTTTTGTATATCATTCTAGTTTATTGATCTTTAATTGCTTTACGTACATGTCCTTGATTATTGCTCAAGCGTTTTCGGGCTTGTTCTGGGGAAAGACCGGTGATTAGAGAAACAATCGCAGTTTTAACTTCACCTCCAGTGCTTGTAAGTGCGTGTTTTGCTACAGAATGTTGACAACCTGTTGCTAGCTGAATTAGGCGCAGTGCCCGTTGGCGCAGCTTCTGGTTAAGAGGTTGTAAGTCTACCATCAGATTTTGATATACCTTCCCTAATTTAACCATGGTACCGGTGCTTAACATATTTAAAATCATTTTTTGCGCAGTACCTGCCTTCAGGCGAGTAGAACCGAGCAAAACTTCTGGGCCCACCTCTACTTCGATTGGGATATCGACTTGTTGGCCAAGGGGAGAACCAGGGTTGCAAGTGATCGCGATTGTAGCTGCTCTTTGCTGTTGTGCGTAGGTGATTGCTCCTAGTACATAAGGAGTTCTGCCACTCGCTGTAATACCTACCAAAATATCTTTTTCCGTAAACTGAAATTCTCTTAAATCTCTTTCTCCTTGGTGAGGATCGTCCTCGATTCCTTCGATAGCAGTACGAAGGGCCTGATCGCCACCAGCAATAATCCCTTGAACTTCCTCAGGATGGGTACCAAAGGTAGGTGGGCATTCGGCAGCATCCATGATACCTAGGCGGCCACTGGTACCGGCACCAATATAAAAGAGACGGCCTTTACTTTTTAATCGGGTATAGATCAAATCAATTGCAGCAGCGATTTGAGGTAGCTGTTTTTTTACTGCGTAGGCAACTTGCTGATCTTCTTCATTCATCATCCGAACAATATCCAAAGTAGAACATGAATCTAGCAAACGAGTCTTTTCATTTACTTGCTCTGTTATAAGGTGGGAGAAATCATCGATCATGGGAATACCTCCTATACACTGTGCATATTGAAAAAAGGTATGCACCTACCCTATGTTGCCTTTGAGCAAGGGCTTGGGCATACCCGAATTTTCAAACTTTTTATCTTGTCAAGACCTCTTTTTGTGCAAATGTTTCGGCCATTTCTTCTTTAAATCCAAAGAAGAACGTGATCAAGAAACCTGCGAGGTAAGAAATAAGTACACCAATTAAGTAGAGACCTGCTTGACCTTCTTGGATTAAAAAGGCATGTGGCAATCCCGAAACTCCAATGGCGATGGAAGAGACTTTCCAGACGGCAACAATCGCCCCACCAACTGCACCTCCAAGACAAGCAGTGATAAAAGGACGACCCAAAGGAAGAGTAACACCAAAAATAAGCGGCTCACCTATTCCAAGCATACCGACAGGTAAAGCTCCTTTGATGGTATTTCGTAATAGCTTATTTTTAGTTTTTACATAAATCGCTATCGCCGCTCCCACTTGTCCTGCCCCAGCCATCGCTTGAATTGGGTAGAGAGGATCGATGCCTGTGGTGTTTAATAGCTCCATATGAATTGGGATAAATCCTTGGTGTAAACCGGTCATTACAATAGGTAAAAAGGTTCCAGCAATAATGGCTCCTGAGATTGCGCCTCCCTGCTGAAAAAGGAAGTCTAGGCTTTGGGTGATTCCAGAGGAAATCCATCCTCCCACAGGTTGCAATAAAAGATAGGTTGCAAGACCGGTGGTAAGAAGTGCCAGTGTAGGGGTGACGATAATGTCGATCATGGAAGGAACAATTTTCCGTAAAGCACGTTCTATCATACTTATAAACCAAGCAGCAAGCAAGGCACCAATTAGACCACCACGTCCAACAGTTAAGGCTTCACCAAACAATTGGATATTGGCGATATCAGGTAAGATGATCAGTGCTCCTGCTGCCCCGCCAAGAATGGGTGTTCCTCCAAATTCGCGCGCTGTATTTATGCCTACAAAAATTGCAAGGTAAGAGAGGACTGCTTTACTTAGGGCCATCATTAACTTGACCATGTTTCCTTCTGGATCGAGATCAAAAGTGTAGATGATTACATTGGTCAGGCCCATGATCATTCCTGCTGCGACGATGGCTGGGATCAAGGGAACAAAAATGTTGGCTAGTCTTCGTAAGAAAAGTTTGAAGGGAGTCTGATTTTTGTCTTTAATTGATGTTTGTAGGTCTTGGATTTCTTCCGTTTGTATTCCTGTAATATTACTGATTAGTGAGGCAACTTTTGTAACAACGCCTGGCCCAAGTATGATTTGGTATTGCCCCGAAGATTCTACTACCCCCAGTACACCGGAAATAGACTGAAGTTGTTCTTTTTTTACTTTCTGACCATCATGAGGTGTAATTCGAAGTCTCGTCATACAATAAGTAAGAGCGGCAATGTTTTCCCCATCTTGGAAGTGTTTAAGTATTGCTTGGGCGATTTCTTGTTCTTTTTTTGCCATTTTTTCGCCTCCTTATTTTTCTGTTTTTACATTGTACTTATTTAGTTGGTAAATCATGCATTTAATACAAACGCTTCTCAAGTGAATTGGAGAAAAATTTATCGAATTAGGGCATTTGGGAGGAAAATATGTAAAGTAGATGGAAAGAATATGATGGTTTGTGTCTAATTTGTTTGGCAATCAATTGTTTTTTGTATAAAGAGGTAAAGATAACGGAATGATTTTAAGGTAAAGGGGTGGCTTTTATTTGCTGAATCTTGGGGTTACTTTTCCCCCTGAATTCATCGTGATCTGTGCTGGGTTTGGATTGTTTGTTGTTGTTGGTTTACTGACTTTGAAACAGCATATCATTGATAAACTCTCCCCTACGTTATACATCAGTGCTGTTTTGGCAGGCCTTGTGATTTTTATTTTATTTTTCGATTTGGGGGATTTTTTATGGTGTTATCTTTTTGTACAGGGAATTGTGGTAATTCGCCTATATGGAAAGCGTACGGTAGTAACTGCTGCTAGCTTTTATCTTGTATATCTCTTAATTCAAATTTGGGAACAAGGGATCACCCTTCAACATGTAGGTGAAGGCCTCTTGTTCGCTTTGATTGGATGGTTAGGCTTTATTATTTATCAAAATAGTACTCGTTTGGAAGAGATTATGGAGGAAAATCGGGAGTTAGTAGCAAGAGTGGATGAAGCACAATTGCGGCTACGTGAGTATGTTGATGAATTAGAAGAGACATCTCGTCGTGATTATTTAACCGGTCTCTACAATATAAGTGGCTTTCAAGAACAGGTAACAAAGAGTGTGGCTCGTTGTGAAGGAGGAAACTCCTATCATGTCATCTGTATCGAACTTGTTAATTTTGAGAAAGTAGTTATGCGTGAAGGCATCGATGAAGGAGATCGCTTACTGGTTTATCTGGCCCGACGGTTAAAAGAAGAGCTTCCTCCTTATGGGCAGCTAACGCGATATGATGGGAATAAGTTTGCAGTTGGTTTACTTGGAGACGAAACAGCCCTGAAAAATTGCTTAGAAATTTTGGAGAGCATTGTAAACAAACTGGATGAAAAGAAGCAAATTAGTAGCTGTATTGCCCATGCAACGTATCCGTTAGATGCCAGTTCTGCATCGGAACTGATTCGTCTTGCTGAACAACGACTTTCCATTGAACAACGACTCCTACGTCGGAAGGAAGAGGAGCATACACGCCATCTGGAAAAATTGTCTGCAGTAGGTCAACTGGCCGCTGGTTTGGCACATGAAATTAGAAATCCCTTAACTTCCATTCGCGGTTTTATCCAGATATCCGCAATTGAATCAAAGGAAGTGAAAAAGTGGGAATCGATTATATTGCCAGAGATTGATCGGATAAACGATTTGTTAAACCAATTTTTAAATCTAAGTGACTCGAGGCCTGCTCGGTATACCAAGTTCCGGTTGGATCAATTAATTTCTGATGTAGTACGCCTACTACAACCCAAAGCTTTTCTGATGGGATATAAATTAGTCTTACAAAAAGGCACTTCACCGCTTATTGTGGAAGCGGATGCAGAGCAGTTGAAGCAAGTATTAATAAACCTAATACAAAACGGACTTGATTCTCTGGATAGTAAAGGAGAGAGTGGACGGGTTCATATTCGTTGGAAAGAGCAGCGGGATCAAGTAAGTATTCGGGTACAAGATAATGGTAGCGGTATCCAATCAGAGCATCTTTCACGAATCTTTGATCCATTTTTCTCTACCAAAGGGGACGGTACGGGCATGGGCTTATATATTTGTCATCGGATTGTGGCGGAACATGGGGGAGAAATTCGCGTAACAAGCCAGCCCAATCTGGGAACTACTTTTAGTATCCATCTTCCTTTGCGACAAAATCGTCGAGAAAAGGTAGGGACTTCGGAAAAAGAAAAACTCAGTGAAAGAACAGCTACCATAGAAGAACTTAAAGAGAGTGTGTAAATATGGAGAAGGCTTAGATTGATCTCTTTTTGATCAATGAACATAATACAGGTGTTGAATCTCTTCCACCCATACGCATAAGACAGAGGGAAGCCTAGAGAGCAGGTAGTTCAGTTTGCAATGTTCAGGAATTGCGCTACAATGAAGGAAAGCGGGGGATAACAGTGAAGAAAAAGCAACGTACTGGCTTTAATATTATTCGTGGAGACTCCACTACCCATGGTGGTTACTATACGGGAACATTAAATTTAAGTAACCTTTCCTCCATCTTAATTGATGGGGATGAGGCACGAATTGATCCAGGGCTATTACATGCCAAAAGCCGCGTCGAACGCAGGATTCGATTTACCAGCAATAAAGATGAGGTCCCAAATGGGAAGCTATATTGGGTGGTCTGGGTTGCGGTTGACCGGAATGAACAAGGACGACCTTACTATGCTGGTGCTGCTGCGTGTCCGATGATCATTGATCATGAAGCGCGGCGAGGATGGAAAAACTTAGCTCATCATGTGAATCGGATGGACGATGCATTGAAGCGACGGATTCGATTGGATGAGTTAGGATCGACAGAACGGAAGGCTTTGCGAGATTTATTGGAATCACATGATCAAAAAATGTGGGAAAATTCCAGTGAGGAGTTAAAAGCGGCGCTTCAAGTACCCGAAAAATGAAAGCTGTGTGAACAATAAGGGAATCTCCTTGTTCACTTGCGACAGGTGCAGTAAACTTAAGTTCAGGTTTCGGAACCAAAAGTGCCAGGACACCAAAATAGCGAGCGATGTAGCTCGCTATTTTGGTTTTTTTGTTATGAAATGAAGGTTTTGAATAAGTAATGTACGGATAATGTTCTTTAGATTCCCAGTATAAAAATTACCGATTAACAAGCTGTGATCTGTATATGATAACAAAAAAGGAGGGAGCAACATGGATCAACCCCAAGAACACTTTGCTCGCCATGGTGGGGTTCACTTTTCTACTTTGGTTCCA
Source organism: uncultured Thermoactinomycetaceae bacterium (assembly GCA_937975135.1). Classification (GTDB taxonomy): domain Bacteria; phylum Bacillota; class Bacilli; order Thermoactinomycetales; family CALJVA01; genus CALJVA01. The sequence goes on from CALJVA010000030.1 coordinate 16,617, forward strand.
CCAGAGGAGATTAATCGCTTTGTAGGGAGACTCCCAGATGAGAAACGGGAAAGCTTGTTTGAAGTTTTGCAGGAATTAAATCATGCTGGATTGATCTATCTTCATAATGATGGTTTGTTTGCCGATGGAGACGGGGAAATCGGCGGCAGTGATCACTGCTAATTGATTTGATCTTCCAGACAGGTATAGATTTTTCTTGTCTTTCTTGGATCTGGGAGTGATTCGGCGAATGATGCACCACTAAGATTTCAGCGCAAGAGGTGTTTCTTTGCCTAACACTCCCTTGATTTTTTTCTGTTAAGGGTTAACCTTCTTCTAATGAAACAAATCGAATTCATCTACTTTTTTTTAATACTAGTAAAGGTGAGGTCAACCCCTATCTTTTATTAGATTCCACGGTAGGAAGCTACTCTAACCACCAGTCCTTTATTCTTTTCCAAAAAGAAGGGTCTTTCTTAGAGGAGGGCCTAGTATGGACAGTACAGATCTGAGTTGGTTCTGTACCTTGAACAAAAACCTCTTGTTGTACTTGAGGACAGTTCTTTGTAGCTATACTCCCTGTTGTTGGATCTACTTTTACCTTAATAACGTCGGGAGGGATTGGGAACGATTCCGACTGCATACCGAGGGCATCTCGCATAAAAGTCGCCCAGATTGTTTGTGCGAGACGGGAATCCCCAGGAGTTAATTTTTTTCCTCGATCATAACCAACCCAGACAGTGGTAGCTAGTTGGGGTGTGTAACCGGCTAACCATCCATCCCATTCAGTGGTTCCTGTTTTCCCTGCTGCTGAAGAAGGAAAGATTTGTTTTACACGATACGCAGTTCCTCCCGGTTGAAAGACACTTTGTAATAAATCAGTTAATACATAAGCCTGGGATTTGGGGATCACTTGTTTTGATCTTACTGTTCGTTTTGTGATGAGTGTTCCATCTGGCCCTTCAATCCGCAAGATTCCAAAAGGATCGGTTCTCTTACCACCTGCCGCCAAGGTCGCATAAGCTTGAGTTAGCTCAAATGGAGTGACGGTTTCTGTTCCCAGAGCGAGGGAAGGTACGGGTTTTAGTGAGCTTCGGATTCCCAACAGCCGAGCGGTTTGAATCGCTTTATCCCGCCCAATGCGAAAATGGGTATTAACAGCATAAATATTGTCAGACCAAGCAATTGCCTCTCGAAGTGTAATCGGGCGATTTGCATAGCGGTGGTTGTAATTGGTAGGTCGGTATACTTCTTGACCAAAAGAGAAGCTCATCGGTTTGCTAGGCAATTGAGTGACAGGGGTAAACCCATGCCGAAGTGCAGCTAGATAAAGAATGGGTTTGAATGTGGAGCCTGGTTGCCGTCGGGCAAATACCCGGTTATATTGGGACTTATGATATTCTCTACCTCCCACCATAGCTCGTATTGCTCCAGTCTCAGGTTCGATGGCGATTAAGGCACCTTCTAGACCTTCTTTTGTGGAAAGATAGTGTTGAATCGCTTTTTCTGCTTCCTTCTGCATTTTTGAATCCAATGTTGTATAGATCTTCAGACCTTCGCTATACAATTGGGATTCCGGAATCCCCATTCGCGTTGCTTCTTGAATAATGTAATCACGAAAATAAGGAGATTGGACTTTTGCTGTTTGAAGTTCTTGATTGAGGGAAAGTGGAGCTTTCGCTGCTATATTTGCTTCTTTTTTGCTAATCGCTCTTGTATGAACCATTTGTTGTAATACCTCTGACTGCCTCCGCCGTGCCTGCTTGGGCTGGATAAAGGGAGAGTACCCTTTCGGGCTACGAAGGACTCCGGCAAGGAGTGCACTTTCGGCGAGAGTGAGTTCTTTGGGTTCCTTTCCAAAATAAACATGTGCTGCTCGTTTGATTCCATAGGCACCATGTCCATAGTAGATCTGATTGAGATACATTTCTAAGATTTCATCTTTGGAAAAATGTAATTCCAACTGGATTGCTAATAGCATTTCATGCCATTTTCTCGTCCACGTACGATCATGAGTTAGATAAAGGTTTCGTGCCAATTGCTGTGTAATTGTGCTTGCTCCTTGTACCACTTTTCCTTCGCGAAGATTTATCCAAGTAGCACGTAAAATCCCTTTAGGCGAAATACCCCAATGGGAGTAAAAACGATGATCTTCCGCTGCAATGATGGCTTCCTTCAGATGAGATGGAATTTCTGATAAAGAAATTGGCTCTCGATTTTCACCTTGATCCAATGATGTTAATAGTTGACCATGTACATCATATATTTTCGTGGTGAAAGGAATGTTTGGTGCTGGTAGGGGTCTTGATTTTAGATAAAGGGTAAGAAGCAATCCAGCAACACAGATTGTTAATAGAGTTAGTCCCATCCATTTTATAACCCTTATGATTCGGTGGATACGTCTATAGAGAGCGAGAGGGGTTTTCAGGGATGGCTCCATCTGCTACACCTCTTTTGCAGATAATACATCTTTGCAACGAAAGCGCGAGTCCCCCTTAGAAACCAAAGGTTATCGTCTCTTCTTTGGAGGTTAGCACGTGAACCAGTAGAAAATGGATGATAATATGCACCATCATGCCCATGTCTACTGATTGGCATACCATCCAACAAAAAAACTTAAAAAAGCACTCATTTCAGACTTTCCACCTGCTTTTTTTACTTCCACATTGTGTCCACTCGTTAATTACAGTATTCTTGATAAGAAAAGAGTTTTTTGCAGAAGCGAGAAAAGAGCTTTCTGTAAATTATCGATACTTTATAATTTTTTGGAAAGGGTAGGGATTGGATATGAAATATGAGTCCAAAATGGAGCTTTGGTTTACAGAAAAGCAGACCCCTAATCTGGGCATTACATGCAAAATAGACCGTTCCCTTCACCATGAAAAAACACCCTATCAATGTATTGATGTTTTGGAAACGCGTCAATTTGGGAAAATGTTACTCCTTGATGGGATGGTGATGACCACTGAGAAGGATGAGTTTGTGTACCATGAGATGATTACCCATGTGGCCATGCATACTCATCCCAATCCCAAACGTGTCTTAGTCGTAGGAGGTGGTGATGGCGGAGCGATTCGCGAAGTTTTAAAACATCCCAGCGTAGAAAAAGCAACATTGGCAGAGATTGATGAGCGTGTTATCGCTGTCTCCAAAAAATATTTTCCACAAATTGCGGGATCATTAGAGGATTCACGGGTAGAAATTTGTGTGGGAGATGGAATTCATCATGTAGAGCAAGCGGCTAATACATATGATGTTATTTTGGTTGATTCTACTGAACCGGTAGGGGCTGCTGTTGGACTTTTTCAAAAGCCTTTTTACCAAGCGATTTATAATGCATTAAAAGAAGATGGTATCATGGTAGCCCAGACGGAGTCTCCATGGTTTAATCGGGAACTGATTACACAGGTATTTCGTGATATTTCATCTTTGTTTCCAATAACACGATTGTACACCGCAAGTATTCCTACTTATCCCAGCGGACTATGGAGTTTTACTTTAGGCTCCAAGCGTTACGATCCTCTTAAAGTGGATATAAGTAAACTAGCTCCCCTTTCTACGCGTTATTATCATCCGCGTCTACTCCCGTCGTTGTTTGAACTTCCTCCCTTTGTGGCTCAGCTGTTAGATAAGGATAATTCTCATACTGAATAAGAAAGGGGAAAGAGGTATTGATCCCTGTACGACTTTTCATTGTATCAACGATCAATCAAGATGAAAAAATTGAGCAAGAGATAGAGGGACAACTTATTGAACGAGATCATGAATGGCTGCTTCGTTATGTCGAGAATGAAGGCTCAGCCGATGAAATTCGTACCACGGTAAAGGTGGAAGAAGAGAAGGCGACGGTGATTCGGCAAGGAGCCATTTCCTATCGGCAAACTTATTACCCAGGGCGACGAACCTATACCCAGATTGAGTTACCTGGTGGCCGAGCAGAAATGGAAGTGCATACCCTGGAGTACAAATGTAAGAGGGAAAAGGGGTGTGGGGAGATCCAGGTTTCCTTTTCACTAGATATGGAAGGAGAGAAGCTCGGAGATTATCAACTTTATGTTAAGTGGCAATCGCATACCCTAGAAAAAGTGAATTAAACACTTGGAGTCTAGTGGATTAATTATAGTGCGTCAGAGGTGTTGACGGATGAGTGTGTTGGAGAAAAAGATCCAAGGTTTAAAGCATGAAATCAAAAGTGCCATTGTCAAAGCGGGTATTCAGCTGGATTCTGAGCTGCCTGATATCCTCTTGGAAGTACCTCGGGAAAAGGCCCATGGTGATTTCGCAACCAACATTGCTATGCAATTGGCACGGTCAGCACGGATGAATCCTCGGGTGCTTGCTGCTGCAATCGTTGAAAAGATCGATCAAAAAAAAGTAGGAATCAAAAAGATCGAGATTGCAGGTCCCGGATTTATCAACTTTTTCCTAGATCGCTCCTTTTTAATAGAGGTTCTGGATGATATTTCTCAATCTGGGATTGATTATGGGAGGAATCCGCGTAAGACAGAGCGAATTTTGGTGGAGTTCGTAAGTGCAAATCCTACTGGAAGTTTGCATTTAGGTCATGCCAGGGGAGCAGCCATTGGTGATTCATTGTGCAATATTCTCGATTTTGCAGGCTATGATGTAACACGTGAATATTACATTAATGATGCTGGAAATCAGATCCATATGATGACGCTTTCTCTAGAAGCTCGCTATTTAGAAGCATTGGGCCTTCCTTATCAGTTACCTGAAGAGGGGTATCATGGAGAGGATATTGCTGCGATGGGTCGTGCTTTAGCTGCAGAAGAGGGAGATCGACTTGTTTCTCTTGAGCGAGAGGAACGCCTTAAGATCTTACGAGAATATGGTTTAAATTATCTTTTAAAGAAGATTAAGGAGGACCTACGCCAGTATCGCGTTTCTTTTGATCATTGGTTTAGTGAAACTTCCCTTTATGAATCTAAAAAAATTGAAGTAACCTTAGAGAAGTTGAAAGCCCATGGCCATATCTATGAAAAAGATGGTGCCACCTGGTTTCGTTCCTCGTCATTAGGTGATGATAAGGACCGTGTTTTAGTAAAGCGGGATGGTAGTTATACTTACCTGTTACCCGATATCGCTTATCATCAGGATAAACTGAATCGGGGTTTTGATCGTGTAATTAATGTCTGGGGTGCTGATCACCATGGATATATTCCCCGAATGAAAGCGGCATTTACTGCGATGGGGGAAGATCCCCGCAAATTGGTCGTAGTGATTACACAGATGGTACAATTGTATCAGGGTGGAGAAAGGGTAAAAATGTCAAAGCGCACAGGCAAAGCAGTCACACTGGCTGAGTTGATGGAAGAAGTTGGTGTGGATGCGATGCGTTATTTCTTTGCAATGCGGAGTCCAGATACACACATGGATTTTGATATGGATCTTGCAGTTGCTCATTCCAACGAGAACCCTGTCTTCTATGTTCAATATGCCTATGCTCGGATTTGCAGCGTCTTTCGTCAGGCGGAGAGGAAACAAATCTCTTTCGAAATGGGTACTGCTAGATTGGATTTGCTTACAGAAGAGCAAGAATATGATTTGCTACAACAGCTAGCAGAATTTCCTGGAGAAGTAGTATCTGCAGCTGAGCAGCTAGCCCCCAATCGAATTACTAACTATTTGCACGAGCTTGCATCCTCTTTTCATAGTTACTATAATGCCAACCGGATCATTAGCGAGGATCATCAGAAAACAGTCGCTCGCATGGCACTATTGAAAGGGATTGCGCAGGTAATTGAAAATGGGCTTCGTTTAATAGGAGTGAATGCGCCGGAGAAGATGTAATCACTCATTATGCATTTTTTTTATGGAGAATCTTCCTTTTCTCCTGTTGACCCCTTCTCCAAAATATAATAACCTCATTATTATCGACGAGATAGGAGGACGTCTTCATCTATGTTTGAAAAATCACTGGCAAGTATCGGAATTGGCTCTGCTCAAGTAGAGGCAAAGTTAGAGCGGCCACGCTATCGACAGGGAGATCTGGTACGAGGTAAGATCACTGTTACGGCCGGCGAGGCTGAAGAGAAAATCGATGCCATTTATTTGCATATCGTTACTCCTAATGTAAAGGGAAAAGAGACAGGTTGTTTGTTTACTACCTATCAAATTGCGACTTCATTAGAAGTGGGGTCCAATCAACCTGCAAAGGTAATTCCCTTTGAGTTCCGTTTGTCTAACGATATGCCAGTTACCCTAGATGACTATTCCATTTACTTAAAAGTAGGGTTTGAGAGTGAACAGGCAGGGGAGCTGGAAGAAGAGGATCAGATTGAGATACTACCCCACCCTTTAGCTGAACACTTGTTTACCGCAATGGATAATGTTGGCTGTCAGTTGGTTGGGGTGGAATACGTAACAGGGGAGTATTTTCCTGATTTACCCTTTGCACAGCGCTTTGAATTTCAGACAACTGGTGAATTGAAGAAGATTCTTCAGGGGCTTAGCTTGTTCTATCGTGTTGATGAAGAAGGTGTCTTGGAAGCTTTAATGAGAATGCACTTTGAATCTGGAGACAAAGAAGAGCGAATGATTATCAAAGAGGAAGAGCTTGATGAGGATCTTGGTAATTTAGAACAATTGATTATTGAGTTGATTATTGCCAATGAATAATCATTTCTTACTTAAGCTGAACATGCACTTATTTATAACTTTATATCACCGCCGTTTTGGCGGTGTATCTTTTGTTTGAAAAAAACTTACTCTACCATTTTGCGATAAATTCATTTAAAATAGAACGAAAATCGTACAATCTTTTATATCATAGTTAATTCCAATCCAATCTCAGAAGAGGTGATGGAGTGAAACGTTCTTTCACGATATGCGTAATCGCATTCTTATTAGCTTGTAGTATGGGAACAGAAGCGATTGTGCTTGCATCACAAAAGCGGGAAGAGATTAAGGAAGACTTAAAAGATATTCGGGAGAAGAAGAGCGAAGCCCAGAAGGATGTTGACAAGGTTGTAGAAGATATAAAAAAGGTCAAAGAAGAGATGAATCAAATTGAGAAAGAAATGGACGAGACAAGGGAAAAGATTGAAAAAGTAGAGAAAGAGTTGGAAGCAGCAAAGAAAGATGTAGAAAAGTTTAAGGATGTTTTTAAAAAACGACTAAGATTTATGTATCAAAAAGGCGAACTGGGTTATATGCAAAGCTTGTTTGAGGCGGAATCCTTTGGCCAATTTTTGGAGCGCTTCGAATCCATCCGGATAATTGTAAGACAAGATCATGCTGCAATGGACAAATACTACCAGGTTCAATTAAAGGTTGAAGAGAAGAAAGACGAACTAGTTAAGCTACAAAATAAGCAGAAAAAACAGCAAGAAGAGGCAGCCAAGGTATATGAAGAGCTAACAGCAACCATGGAAGAGCACCAAAGCGTGATTGCTGAATTGGAGGAAGAAGAAGAGTTAAAAGAGGCGGAACTCCGAAAACTAAACTTAGAAATGATGAAGTCGGGGAACTTCCCCTATACAGGACCTTTAAGTCGTCCCTCAAATGGCCGGTTAACTTCCCCCTATGGTTACCGTAATGATCCTTTAGGACGAGGAGTACGTTTACATACAGGGATCGATTATGCGGCTCCACTTAATTCGCCCATTTATGCGGCAGCTGACGGAGTGGTGCGTAAAGCCCAATGGGCAGGAGGTTACGGATTTGTTGTGGTCATTGATCATGGAGGAGGCATTTCCACTTTATATGCCCATATGTACTCCCATCAAGTCCGTGTACGGGTAGGACAGGTGGTAGAACGGGGCCAAGTGATCGGCGGTACTGGAAACGCTGGGAATTCCACAGGGCCACACCTTCATTTCGAAGTGCGAAAGAATGGTACCCCCGTCAATCCAGTTCCCTATATGAGGTAAGTTTTAAGGATGTACGGCAATATTTTCACTTAGATCTTGTTTACTCGTTCATTCCTGTGAATATCTCTTCATAAACAACCTTTATTCTTGGCTAGGACCCTGATTTACTGGTGAAGGGTTCCTAGCTTTTTTGTCTGGTTAACTGTGATTATCGCTATCATCGGATTTAAAACCATACAGAGGAAGGAAGTGTCACCACTTGAGGAGATACCGGAGCAAAAAGAGGAAATTGCACATTGGGAATTTTAGGAACAAGAGTCTATCTGGAGGAATTTGTTTCTTATATAATTCATGAGGTTTTTGAGTAGTGATCAAGATAACTTGGGCTAGGAATCCCTCAATTGCATACTGGGTATTCCTAGCCCTTTATTACGTTTTATAAGATTTACTTGATGACTTCACGATTAAGAGTAATAAATTGTACCTTTTGTTGTTGCTTTTTCCCACTTCGAATCTGAATCCAGCCTTTCTCTTCGCACTTTTTCAGGGTTTTTTCTATCTCTTTTTTGGGAATTCCTGCTTCCTGTGCCCAGTCTGTGGCGGAAAGGGTAATTCTTTTTTCAGTTTCTCCTTCGAGACGGAGGTATTTGCGGATCAGGTAGCCCATTACCTGCATTTCTGCTTTGGTGGTTTTTCGGTCATTTAATACCTTTAAAAAGAAAAAGCGCATAAAGTTAATATAGTCCTGGGAAACTAGCTGGGTTGATTGATAATGACCTTGTGGGTTCTTAGAATTGTTTGTTGTTTGTTTGAATTTGCTACCTGTCACAGTGTCACTCCTTCTGTTTTGTTGTTGACGGGGACCAGAGTATCGTGTCAGGTGGAAGTAAATTGGGATTGACACCAAAATGTTTTTGTAAGAACTGACTTACCTCCTGTGGAAAGCGATCGGGTTGGGCTAAAATTCCTGCTGCATATTGTTTATATGTGGGATGCGGTTCCTCCCAACCGGCATCATAGTATCGCTCATAACTTTCATTCCACCAAGCCTCAATGATCCCGCAGGCTGCCCGTGCTCGTTCTTCAAGAGGAAGGTCGGTGTTACGTACAATCGGCCAAAGCTCTTCCTTAACTCCTTCCCGTTCTTCATAACTCCAAGCCATGTAATTCCCTCCTTATTCGCACAGTGGTTTATCTATATGTTATCCAAACAAGGACGAAAAGCCTAGAAGTATTGGAATCGCCAGTCCACATTTTGATGCTTATTCTACTTAACTCCCTTCCCCTTCGAGATCTGGAAATGGTTTTGATTTCAGTATAAGTGGCCTTATGTTACTGTAAATAGTAAGAAATGGGCTATCATGTCTTTATTATTTACGGAAAATAGACATTCGCTTTTTCATTTCCTATAATAGGTGTGATTAAATTCCGGCACTGAATGACAACTTTTCGGCATAGCTTGTTGAAGCCTAAGGAGGTGTACAATGAAGGAGAGAAAGATCACCGAGGACATGTTAAAAGAGGTATTGTACAGCATTGATGAAGGAATCCATGTTGTGGATGCCGATGGGATCACGATCTTTTATAATGCTGTTGCTGCGGAGATGGATGGTTTGACTGTAGATGAAGTGGTTGGTACCCATTTGTTAGAGGTTTTCCCCTCTTTGACACATAAAAGCAGCACGCTACTAAAGGTTTTGGATACAGGTGAGGAGATTGGTCACCATCAACAAACCTATACCAATCGTTATGGAAAGAAAATCGTAACTGTCAATAAAACGCTTCCAGTGCGAATTAAAGGAAAGCTGGTCGGAGCAGTGGAAGTGGCGAAAGATGTGACACAAGTAAAGGAACTATCAGAAAAAGTGATTGACCTCGAGGCACAGATGCGAGGCAAATCACAAAGAGATCGGGGGCGTAAGCTATATCGTTTTGAACAGATCGTTACTCGGAATTCTGTATTGCTCCGGCAAATTGAGCGAGCACGGCGTGCAGCCCTTACCCGTTCCCCTGTCCTTGTCTATGGGGAGACAGGAACGGGAAAGGAATTGGTGGTTCAGTCGATCCATCAAAGCTCCCCACGTGCGCATAAGCCTTTCATTGCACAGAATTGTGCGGCAATTCCTTCTTCCCTTTTAGAAGGTATCTTATTGGGGACCGTACGGGGTGCTTTTACAGGTGCAGAAGATCGGCCCGGTTTATTTGAGTTAGCTGATGGAGGGACGCTATTCCTTGATGAGATTCATGCTATGCCGATTGATTTACAAGCGAAGCTGTTACGTGTTTTAGAGGACGGAATGGTTCGTCGCGTAGGTGATTCCCGGATGAGACCTGTTGATGTGCGGATTGTGGTTGCAACCAATGAGAATCCATTGGTGAGTGTTCAGGAAGGGCGGTTACGTAAAGACCTTTACTACCGGATCAATGTAGTGAACATTATGCTCCCTCCTCTACGAGAGCGGCGTGAGGACCTTCCCTTGCTGGTTCAGCATTTTATTCAATCCTATAATCGGCAATTTGGAACACAGGTTCGAGGAATTTCTCCTAGGGTACAAGAGATTTTCGAGCAGCATTCTTGGCCAGGCAATGTGCGTGAGTTAAAACATTTGATTGAGGGAGCGATGAATTTAGTAGATGAAGAATGGATTCAAGAAGAACATCTTCCTGAGCAGTTGAATGGGCTTGAAGAAAGTTCCTCTTCAGTTATTACAGTCGATTCCTCCCGTCCTTTGCGTCAAGTGTTAGAAGACGTGGAGAGATCTATGATTCGAGAGGCTTTGCAGAATTGTGGCAATAATATTCGACAAGCTGCAAAGCGTTTAGGGATTCCTAGGCAAACCTTACAGTATAAATTGCGAAAGTTGGACTTAGAGGCTTAAGACTGGCATGCCGAATATTTGGCATGCCAGTTAGGTGTAATTAGCTGAAAACTGCATAACGACAAGGTTTTTTATGTTGGCATCCTTTTTGCATGTATATATAGGTGAGAAGTTAATATGGGAAGGGGGGAGAGAAGGTGCAAAGTATAGCCGATAGAAAAGGGGATAAATACGGGCTACATCGAGTATTGGATCCAAAAGGAGTCTTACCTCAACCAGCTTGGAAACTGGATGCTGATCCCCGTGGTTATGATAATGAATTAGTGATTGATGTGCTTCGCTTAAATCTAGATTCTGCCTCCTTCACACAATTGAAGGAAGAGGCAAAAGGAGATCCGCAGCAGATTCGGAAACGAATTCAGCAGAT
>CALJVA010000031.1 GCA_937975135.1 uncultured Thermoactinomycetaceae bacterium
ACAATTTCCTCCAGTATTTCCATGTTAAATTCATAGGTTTTTGCAATGCCTGCAACTAACTCTTCAACATTCGCCTATCCATGCTCATCTAAACGGATACCAATTGTTTTCAAAACTCATCACGATTTATTCCCGCTTTCTCCCTGAGTTCTTTAATTTCCTAAAAAAATCCCGGAAATTCAACCGGGATTCAACACTCCTTCGAAACTACTGATATCTTTGAATCAACTCAACAAATGCTTGTACAAAATCATTGAGAAATTTACCTGTATCTTCCTTGGTCAGTTTACCGTTTTCATCAAATAGATCATATGAATTGGCCAAATATACTTCCGGTTGTTGCAATACCGGCATATTTAAGAAGACCAGTGGTTGGCGTAAATGATGGTTTGCACCGAATCCGGAGAGGTTGCTGGGAGATTGGCTAATGATTGCAGCGGGTTTTCCATCCCAAATACTTTGCCCATAAGGACGAGAGCCTACATCCAATGCATTTTTAATCGTAGCTGGGATCGATCGGTTGTATTCAGGGGTTACAAATAAAACGGCATCAATATCTTTCATCCGGTTACGAAAGGCGGTATATTCTGTTGGCACATTGTTTTCGTCATCATAATCTTGGTTGTAGAGTGGAAGCTGCCCAATTTCTACGAACTCTGTGTCATACCCTTCTGGAAATAGCCCCGCAACATAGTTAGCAATTTTTTTGAAACGGAATCTTTCCGTAGACTGCCCACAATAATGCCAACCTTTGTCATGATGGCTCTTCTTCCTTTCTTCTAAAATGTACTACTCTTAGGTTGCCTCAACAATCTTCCTTTATACGACCTGGCGGGACATACAGATCAATGTTATCAAAAGTGAGCATGATACCATCGACGGGCTGCTTCTACTTCTTCAGTTGTTAATTGATGTCCTTTGTTTTCCCAATGAACTTCAACCTTAGCATTTGCCTGATCCAATAAAAAGTGGAGTTCTTCGGTCTCTTTTGGTGGGCAAATGGGATCGTTTGTACCTGCGGCAATAAACACAAATATTCCAGCCAGATCAGGTAGCTCCACTCCTCGTCTGGGTACCATTGGATGATGGAGAATCCCACCTTTTAAGGCATCTTGATAATGGAATAATAAACTGGCTGCAATATTGGCGCCGTTTGAATAACCAATCGCTACGATATTCTCTCGATCAAAACCGTACTTTTCTGCAGCTTCTTGAAGGAACTTATAGAGTTCTTGGGTTCGAAAAATAAGATCCTCTTCGTCAAATATGCCTTCTGCAATTCTTCGAAAAAAACGAGGCATCCCGTTTTCTAATACGTTTCCCCGAACACTTAAGACAGAAGCCTCAGGATCAACCCTCTCTGCCAGAGGCAAGAGATCTGACTCATTGCCACCAGTACCGTGAAGCAATAATAAGGTAGGTTTTTTAGGATCTTTTCCCTTGTGGAAAATATGTTTCATTAGTATCACCTTCCGTATACCCTAGAAATCATTACTTCAATCTAACTCGCGCACCTGAATCGGGATTAAACTACGCTCAAGTTGTTCTCTGTACGGTTCATATTGGGGAGGCAACATAAACTCTTCTCCCATGGTGGCTTCCGATTCATCATGAGCAAATCCCGGGGGATCTGTAGCGATTTCAAATAGGATTTCTCCTTCTTCTCTAAAGTAGATCGAATTAAAATAATTGCGATCCTGAACCGGAGTGACAGGATAACCAGATGTCCGAACAAAACGCTGCCATTCTAACTGATCTTGATCATCAATGGCTCTCCAGGCGATGTGGTGGACGGTTCCCACACCGATATGTCCCCTTCCCGTTGGACTTGTTTTTAGATCGATAACATTTCCAATGTCAGCAGAGGAACGGAAACGGATCAGATCTTCCTTTTTGTCAATGCGTGTAAGTCCCAATATTCTTTCTAATACTTCTGCTGTCTTGTTTGGCTGAGTGGAAAAAAGGATTGCACCACCAAAACCTTTAATTGCAACCTCAGGGGTTACACCTCCAAAGGTCCAAGTATTGATCTCTCCTTCTTCTCTTTCCACCAATTCAAGGAGTAGCCCATGTGGGTCATGAAACTGTAAATACTGTTCTCCGAAGCGTTCCTGCTTGGTAAAGGGTATATTAAACTTTTCTAGTCTTCGTTCCCAAAACTTGAATGATCCAGGGGGAACAACATAAGAAGTAACACCTACTTGACCGTCCCCAATGATCCCTTTTCGGGCATTGACCCATGGGAAAAATGTAATGATCGTTCCTGGCTTCCCCCCTTCATTCCCAAAATAGAAGTGATAAGTGCCTGGATCATCGAAATTTACCGTTTTTTTGACTAAACGTAAGCCCAGGACTCCCGCATAGAAATCCACATTTTCTTGTGGATGACCAACGATTGCTGTAATGTGGTGGATTCCGCTTGTTTTTTTACTCATCCGATTTATCTCCTTTTATAAAGATATTTATGACTACTAAGATGATTGATTTCAGAGGTTACTATCCTCTGTTGGGTGGAAGTGAGTATGATTTTGGCCTTTTACTTGTGAAAAAAGTTACTAGGACAAGGTCTTCAGATATTTCAAATTCATATATTATGATATAGAGATAATTACTAAAAAATAATACACCGTCTGTCTAAGCTTATGAAATCAAAGAGAGTATAAATCTCTATTTAGAGATAATTATACCGTTGGATTCTCTCTTTTGTCAAACAATCCAATCATCTCCTTGTCTTGTAATCGACACTTTTTAAGTTAGAGTGACAATAGGATGATCGGCTATCATCTGTTATACTCAAAATGGAGATCGGAAGAGCGTCGTGTAGGGAAAGAGTG
>CALJVA010000032.1 GCA_937975135.1 uncultured Thermoactinomycetaceae bacterium
GATTGGACAAAAGCATGTCATTGAAGGTGTGCAACTTGGTGGAGTCAAAGGTTAGAGGATGATTTGATTAGAGGTGTAAAACACTTATATTGCTGCTAACGCAAGCATTGTAAATGAATCCATAATACAGGGAGGAAAAAGGATGTTCAAGAAAAGGGGTTTCTTATTGATCATCTGTCTGATTATGATGTTGGGACTTGTAGCATGTTCAAAATCGAATGAATCATCTCAAGATAATAGTGCTACGAATGAGCCTACAACTAACGAGTCAAAGACTGATGATGAAGTCGTTACTCTAAAGTTTTTACACTGGATTAGTGAAGATGTTGCTCATTGGGAAGATATTATTGCAATCTATGAAGCGAAAAATCCTGGCGTGAAGATCGAATCCACTCCTCTTGTAAACAATAACTCAGCGGGTGATTATATGAAAAAACTAGATTTACTCGCATCTGCAGGCGAAGAGATGGATTTAATTATGTTTAATAATATCGCTGACTATGTAAAGCGGATTGATGCTGGTTTATTAGCGCCAATTAATTCTTTCTTAGAACAAGAAGGAGTCGATGTTGAAAGCGAATATATTAATTCATACCCAGCCATAGATGGGCAATATTATGGTCTGCCTATGAAGGCCAATGTGAATTTAATCATGTTGAATAAGCAGCATTTAGATGAGGCAAGGTTGGAAATCCCCACGGACTGGACTTGGGATGATTATCGTGAATATGCTAAAGCAATGACTACACCAGAACATTATGGTTCGTATTTGCATAGTTGGCATCATTTCCATTCTTTGTTAAAATTGCTAGGTGATCCAGACAATCCTACGATGTTTAAAGAAGATGGTTCTTCTAATCTGGGCCATCCGCTCGTCAGGGAGTCATTAGAATTACGATACCAGTTAGAACAAGTGGATAAATCCTCAGTGCCTTATGTGGAAACTCTCTCTCAACAACTTAATTACAGGCAACAATTCTTAACAGGTCAGGCAAGCATGATTCCGACAGGAAGCTTTATGATTACAGAGTGGGGAGAATTCTCACCGGATTTTGAGATCGCTTGGGCTCCGTGGCCTAAAAACGATCCCAATGGTGAGATATATGCCAATGTATCTGGTGACGTGATTGGTATTGCAGAGTCTTCAAAGCATAAAGAGGAAGCATATCATTTTATGCGTTGGTTGACGACTGAAGGTATCGTACAGCAAGGAATTTGGCTACCATCCTGGAAAGGCGATGGTGACGGAGATTTCGTTACCATTATAGAAAAATTAGTTCAAAATGCACCAAAACCAGAAGTTATTCATATAGAGTCCCTAACTCACACATTATCGGTTTCAAATCCGCCTAAAATTGTAGTACCACCTTCATATAGTTATGAAGTAGGTACAGTATTTGGTGCTGAAGTGGATCTTTATTTACTAGGGGAGCAAGATCTTGATACAACGATGAAGAACGCAATAGAAAAAGTGCAAGATTTGATTGATGCTAATCAGTGATGACTCAATGTTATGTATAATGTAGGAAGAGTTACTTCAATTCTTCCTACATTTTTTAATAGGAGGGAATTCAGCATAAATCAAGTAGTTGCACCAATGATCCACTCAATACTAAAAAAGATGAGTAGTATTTCTTTTCGCTATAGGATGATGATCGGGATTATTAGTTGTGTCATTTTACCTTGGATTATGACATATTTTGTGTCTAATTACTATACGAAGGATGTATTAGTTGAAAGAGCAGTGCAACAATCTGAGAATTCCCTGCGCATGATTGAAATCAGTATAAAACAAACCATTGATGATATAATGTATATTTCGACATTTATTCAATTTGATGAAGAATTTAATAAACTCTTAAAATCGTATCGGTTAATTGATCAACAGTCTGCAAATGCTGAGCAAGAAGTGGTTTTACACAAATTAAAAATTTCAAATTATCTTGAGACCATTACTAACATTATTAGTTCGACATATGTCACCATATTACTTGACAATGAATTGTATTATACAAACTATCCCACTTACGCCTTCAATCCCTTGCAATTTTATCAAGAACCATGGATGGACGAACTCAAGCAGTTAAATAACTATGAAACTTATTGGCTTGGAGCTCATCCTAATTATATTAGAGAAGAATCATCTCACAGTCCCTATTTAATTACGATGGGTAAAACAATAAAAAATGCGAATCGCATTCAAGCCTATATTATTATCAGTGTGTTGGAATCCGAGTTTAGTCAAAAGCTTAAGAACTTTGCCAATAACAATAATCACTTGTTTTATCTAACGGATGAAAATGGCGTAGTTTTATCTGGCATAAACAAAGGGGAAATTGGCAGTCGACTTCCTTATCGTTTCTCAGCAATGAACAATTATCAAATCGTTAAACATCAAAATCAAGATTATTTGTTAGTAACTCAACCCGTATCCTATACCAATTGGCGGTTGGTGAGTTTAGTTCCATATAAGGAAACGATCGGGAACATTAATATAGCAACAAGAATAACCATTATTATCCAGGGTGTTTTTCTTGGTATATTCATGTTTGTGTTGCTTGTCCTTGTTCGGCAAGTGACGCAACCGATTGTACGACTTATCAAAGTGACAAAGGAAGTAGAACGGGGAAATTTAACGAGAAGAGCTGGGATTAAGGGAAATCATGATCTAGCGCTTCTTGGTCATTCCTTTGATCGGATGCTAGACCGGATCGAGGAGATGATTGATCAAATTAAATATAAGGAAGAAGCCAAACGAATCGCAGAATTTGAAATGCTCCAGGCACAAATTAATCCGCACTTTTTATTTAATGTGCTTAATGCCATTCGCCTCAATTTAACGATGAAGGGTGAACACGATAGCTCCGAGCTCATCCAATCACTTTCTTCTTTATTAAGAATGACCATTAATCGAAACAATGCCTTCATCCCATTACAGGAAGAAATTGAGATTATTCAACATTATGTGAAATTGATGAATTTTAGACACGATCAACAAGTTACCTTACAATTAAAAATTCATTTTAATACATTAAATGAGAAAGTTCCTCGTTTTTTTCTGCAACCATTGATTGAAAACGCGATCATTCATGGTTTCGCACATACAGCTGGCATCATCACATTATCGGCCGAGTTTAATCCAGACAACTATTTGGTCATCAAAGTAAGCGATAACGGATGTGGAATGGATTCCGTAACTTTAGCTAAATTAAAAAAATGGATTTTTCAAGAGGAAGAACCCAATAATACTCCTAACCGCTATTCATTTACAGGTGTAGGGATCAAAAACGTATATCAACGTTTGCGCATTATCTATGGTGAAAGATTTCACATGTTACTTGAAAGCGGTGTAGAAACAGGAACATCTTATACTTTTTATATACCGAAGGAGTAATGTGACATGTATAAGGTTGCATTAGTCGATGATGATGTCCTGGTTTTAAGATTTTTGGAAAGTATGATAGCTTGGGAAGAACATGGTTTTGAAGTCGCTGGATCGTTTAAAGATAGTGTTGAGGCTTACCATCAAATTAAGGATCATCCATATGATTTAGTTATTACGGATATCGGTATGCCTAAGTTGAACGGGATCGATCTGATTTCATTATTGAACAAGGAAGGGTGTGATCTGGTCAAAGTTATTTTATCATGCCATGATGAATTTCATTATGCCCAGCAAGCTTTAAAACTAGATGTGTTTGATTATATTTTGAAAGAAGCGATGGATAAGAAAAGTATAGAAGAACTCTTACAGCGTATTAAAGTGATCATAGACGATAAACGCAGAAAGAGTTCACAAAGTGATATCATTGCCTCTTTTTTAGAGAGGAATAAAAATAAATTAAAAATAGAGTTTGTTGAAAGGGTGCTTGAAGGTCATCAGTTAGATGATGATTCATGGTGGGAAGAACAGAGTCAGCTCCTTGGCTTGGATTTTGCTAAAGGATATTTTACCCCTGTGCTATGTTTTATAGATAAACGTAATAAAGCTCTTGAAAGGTATAAGCGACAAACTTTACTGTTTTTTAGTATAGATAACATCTTAAATGAAATATTCGCCAAATATGATAAAGACATTCAAACCTTTTACTTACAACATCAATTTTTCATTATTTTTCCACACAAAGAAATGTCTGATGAAATGCACTCATTCATTTGCTCAGTATTACAAGAAGTGCATCGAAAGCTTAAACGATATCTAAAGATCACAATTACTTCAGTGATTGGAAAAGGTTATGTTACACGCGAAGGATTAGTACATTCCATGCAGGAATTGGTTAACAATGAAAACCAACGGTTTTATTATCCTCATGATTCGATCCAACGACTTAAGGTGGTTCCTTTTGAAAAGCCGGTTATTTTTCAAGATCTTATAGAGGTCGTAGAGAATATCAACATCTCCATCCTTAAAAAGGATAGGGAAGAAGTGGCGCGTATACTAGAAGATCAGTTAAAAAAATTGAACAAGCTAAGGTGTGAGCCCTCCCTTGTTAAAGATTGGGCGGTTAAATTGGTTTTGGATATTAAATTGAGATTACAGGCCCTGTCCTATTTTTCAGATTCGATCCTTACAGGAATGACCGATCAATTAGTAAATCAAGTGCATTCGCTGGATCATTTGAAAGAGGTTGTCCTCGAGATCTGTGAAAAATTCATGTTACACCTAGAATGTTTGGACAATATCCCAACCCGAAGAGAAATTGCTAAAGTGCAAAAATACGTTAGAATGAATCTGCATCGAAAAATAACATTAACAGAAGTAGCTGATTATCTACATTTAAATCCAAGTTATCTCAGCAGGTTGTTCAAAAAGACGACGGGTGAAGGCTTTGTCGAATATGTAACGAGGATCAAAATGGAGCAGGCTAAAGAATTACTGATGAGCACAAACAAAACTGTTGAAGAAATTGCCTACGATCTGGGCTTTGATAGCAAAAGTTATTTTATAAAGACATTTAAAAAATTTTATGGTGTTCCCCCCACCGAAATAAGGCAGGTCGACAAGGAGTTACTCACTATCGTCGCTTTTAAATAGTAAGTGTACGGAGTTGAACGCAATGAGTCTCTTCATCTGCTCTGTTTCATTTGAGTAAAATTCCTGGCTTGAACGTTTGGAATTGTGCGAATGGAATTTATTGGTCATGGAAATGGGCAGACCTGCAGAATTTTCGGAAACGCTCGTTTTTAAACGACCGCTTCCCAAACCAGGTAATCTTGTTGCCGAACGAATCGAGTTTCGCTCCCAAGTCGGCATTGCCGGTCTGTTCGCCTTGATTGCGAGTTTCCCAAAAATAATTGATGCAAGAGTTGAGAGTCTACGCTAATCTGGTATTGAGCCATTTCAAATTCGCCTCCTGTTGAATGTTGTTTCGACACCACCATTCTAACTGAGGGATTTGAATATGGCTCTCTTTATTTTCGGGAGGCTACCATTTTACACTGACTCAACTTTGAAGAGTATGGTTGGTATGACGGTACTCCTGTGCAGGAGGGTAACGAGTTTATTTTTGTTTGTAGCAAAGCTTGATATGATTTTAAATACATTATGGGGCAGATCTGTAGATCAATTAAGTTCGCAAAAAGTTAGAAGAGGAAAAGCCATCGGTCACTCCGAATAGGTATGTGTCTAGCAAACCAAAAGGAGTTGAAACCGATGGCTTACCAGAATTCTACCTTATCTTTCGAACAAATGCTACTCCAGCTTATGTCCGAACAAGACCCCATGTTGTCCATGCTTCAATGGCTTTGTGAGCAATTGATGGAAGCTGAGGTATCGATCCGGTTATCGAGTCCGACGATTTGACACAAGAATGGGGACGATGTATCTTTTTGTTCCCAAACTCCGAAAAGGAGGTTACGTTCCCTTCTTTATCACGGAGAAATCACGGGCGGAAGCCGCCCTGATCCAAGTCATCCAGGAAGCCTATATCCAAGGCGTTTCCACAAGGAAGATCAGGAAACTGGCCAGCCGATTGGGGATTGAATCCATCTCTCATAGTCAGGTCTCCCAAATCACCCGTGAACTAAACGAACAGGTGGAAGCCTTTCGCAATCGGCCCTTAAAGCAAACGTATCCTGTCCTGTGGGTGGATGCCCTCTACGAGAAAATCAGGGACAACCATCGCATTGTGAATATGGCGGTTCAGGTGGTGATTGGCATCGATGAACAAGGCAAACGGGATATCCTGGCCATCCAGCCCATGCCGGAAGAGTCTGAAACCACCTACAAGGCTCTGTTTGATCATCTTAAATCCAGCAGCGATGCAAAGTACACTTCATGCGAAGTAATCGTGAAATGCGAAGAAGAACGAATGACGTTGGTGTTTTCCCCAATCAGGATTCATGCATCCGTCTAGTGACCAGCTACTTGATGGAGTACCATGAAGACTGATCCGCCGGACGTTCATATATAAATCCAAAAATACTGCAAGAAATTCAAGAACAACGAAAAGCGGCATAAGCCCTTTCGGGGTGCTGATGGTTTTTGCGAACTTTATTTGACACTAACCAGGTTCAGGTTTTAGTTGGGTTACATTTAATCTTTGCATGTGTAAAGGAGGTGATATTAGGATGTTATAAAAGATGCTCGGATTAAAGGATTTCAGTAAACCAATTGTGGAGGGTATCGCGTGGGCCTGTTGAGTAATCTTTGCAGGTCCACTGCCATTCCTCATGCAATCTGATTTTTCCGTCTTCTCTAGTCATTGTTTATTTTTTGATAAATCGTGGCGTCGCAGTCGAAATAGCAAACGATATTGCAGTGGGTGAGGAGGTAACTATACCTTCTGTAAACGGTGAATTGCGCGGCAGTTTGTTTGTAGCCGAACAGGAGCAATCTCAAGCCGTAATTATGGTGATGGGGTCAGGTGCAACTTCTTACAGAAAAAGTTGGGTAAAAAATGCGACGGGCTTTTGGAAGCCTTTAACGGAAATGTTGCATGAAAGCGGGTTTACGGTTCTTTTATTGGAGAAACGCGGGGTGAATGGATCAGTCGGGCATTGGGAGCATCAGAGTTTTGAGGATCGGACTCAGGATGTTAAAGATGCTATTGAATATCTCAAAACTCTTGAAAATGTCGATGAAAAATCGAATAGGTATAATCGGATATAGTCAGGGGGGATGGATCGCCCAACTGGCCTCTGTTTTGTATCCCGAAGATGTGGCTTTTATCGTCAACCTAGCAGGACCGTCCACTTCTGTGATGGAGCAGGTATTGGATGATTATCAGGGAGAGTACATGGCGGCGGGGCTTTCTCAAGACGAAATCGATCGAAAATTAAAAAGGCACAAAACGTTACTCAAATTTGTATATGCGGTTGCTCCCGTTTTGAAATTTGGGAATATCAGCCACATCATACGATATGATGCCGAGTATGTCTCCCGCCATATCACGGTACCGGTTTTCGCTGTTTATGGTGAAAACGATCGGCTTGTGCCACCGGAAAAAAATATCAAATTGTTAAAACAAGGTTTGGAGGCGGCTGGAAATCCTCATTACCAAATCCATACGATACCTGGGGTAAATCATAGTTTTAAACCCTCGGACTTTGGAGTACCTGAAGAACGTTTACAAGCAGTTGAAACAAGCGCAGACTTTCTTGAGGTCATGAAAAAATTTGTTGTTTGGGAACAGGAATTACACGATAGCAAGCAACAGTAAACAAAAAAGGTCATCCAATGAATCTGAAAGCAAAATTTTTCGATGAACTGTCCCCGAGAGAAGTTTATCATCGAATCACAAACACACACTAAAGGGTTCTATAAAAAGTATTGATTTGTTGCGGTATCTGAGGAATTCATCGAAGCCGGTATTCCTCATGTCCAAATGGTGCTGAAATTCAAGTAATGTAAAAAAGTTCGAGGGTTTTCAATTCGGCCTGCTTCCAAATGTATATAACCTTTCTCCCTCTTGCGAATAAAATTTGATTTCATAATCAAACGGAAGTGTAATAAGTTCACTTTCAATCACGTATTCTTTTTGTCCTTTTACCAAGTTAA
>CALJVA010000033.1 GCA_937975135.1 uncultured Thermoactinomycetaceae bacterium
TGAAGGAAGAGGCAAAAGGAGATCCGCAGCAGATTCGGAAACGAATTCAGCAGATTGTGGAAGAAAGAGGGAAGATGCACAATCCCGTTACTGGTTCTGGCGGAATGCTAATTGGAAAAGTAGCTCAGGTAGGTCCTCTCTTTCCTAACCAAGATCTAAAAGAAGGAGACCGGATTGCTACATTGGTTTCCTTAACTCTCACCCCTCTTTCTCTAGAAGAAGTGGGCCATATCGATATGGAAACCGGTCAGGTCGAAGTGCGAGGAAAAGCGATTCTTTTTGCAAGTGGTTTATATGCTCGCTTGCCAGAGGATCTTCCAGAACAGTTGTCTCTTGCTGTTTTGGATGTATGCGGGGCCCCAGCACAGACAGCTCGTTTG
Source organism: uncultured Thermoactinomycetaceae bacterium (assembly GCA_937975135.1). Taxonomy (GTDB): domain Bacteria; phylum Bacillota; class Bacilli; order Thermoactinomycetales; family CALJVA01; genus CALJVA01. The sequence goes on from CALJVA010000033.1 coordinate 381, forward strand.
GTTCAGCCGGGACAACGTGTTGCGATCCTGGGAGCTGGTGGGAAATCCGGCCTTCTTTGCCTGCATCAAGCTCGTAAGAAGGCAGGCCCAGAGGGACAGGTATTAGCCTTTGAAGCCAGTGAGGCAGCCTGTGAGCAGATTCGCCAGCTTGGTTTGGCGGATGAAGTGATTCAAGTGGATGCTACAAAGCCCACGGAAGTGCTTCAGGCGGTGGAGAAGGCAACGGATGGCCAGTTGGTAGATGTTGCAATCAACTGTGTCAATGTGCCAAACACAGAACTGTCTACGATTCTCGCGACACGTGAAGGCGGTGTGATCTACTTCTTCAGCATGGCAGTTCGATTTACTGCAGCAGCCCTTGGTGCTGAAGGTGTAGGAAAAGATGTACAGATGATGATCGGAAATGGCTATGCACCCGGTCATGCAGAGCTTACTTTACAAATCATGAGAGACTCACCTGCCCTGCGTCAGTTATTTACTGAGCGATATGTTGTTTAAACAAATCACAAGTAGAAAATCTGATTTGCAGGGTAATTGGAATTATATTTTCTTGCTTTTATAAAAAAATTAGAATCATAGAAAGGGGTTAGAGAATATGCGTCAAATCCGTGATTGGCGTGAAGTGGAATTGTGGAAAGATGTAACCGAAGAACAGTGGAACGACTGGCTTTGGCAGTTAACCCATACGATTCGTAAGGTTGAGGATTTGAAAAAAGTGATCAATCTCACACCCGATGAAGAAAAAGGTGTAGAGATTTCCAGTCAGACCATTCCTTTAAATATTACGCCTTACTATGCTTTATTGATGGATAAGGATGATCCAAAGGATCCTATTCGGATGCAGTCAGTTCCCATTTCTAGTGAGTTAACCCACACCCAATATGATATGGTGGATCCACTGTTAGAAGATACGGATTCCCCTGTTCCTGGACTAACCCACCGCTATCCAGACCGTGTCTTGTTTCTGATTACTAACCAATGTTCCATGTATTGCCGTTACTGCACCCGGCGACGCTTTTCCGGTCAGATTGGTATGGGTGTGCCAAGAAAACAGATGGATGCCTGTATTGAATACATTCGGAACAATCCACAAGTGCGAGATGTTCTCCTTTCTGGTGGAGATGGTTTATTGGTAAACGACCGGATCTTGGAATACTTGCTAAAAAATCTGCGGGAGATTCCCCATGTAGAGATTATTCGGATTGGTACACGTGCTCCAGTTGTATTCCCACAGCGAATCACAGAAAACTTGTGTAATATTCTACGCAAGTATCATCCAGTCTGGTTGAATACTCACTTTAACCATCCGGATGAAATTACTCCAGAATCAAAAAGAGCTTGTGAAATGTTAGCCGATGCAGGTGTTCCTCTTGGAAACCAAGCAGTTATTTTGGCAGGAATCAATGATTGCCCCCATGTGATGAAGAAGTTGAACCATGAATTGGTTAAGATTCGGGTTCGTCCTTACTATATCTATCAGTGTGACTTGTCTGAAGGAATTGGACACTTCCGGACACCAGTTTCCAAAGGATTGGAGATCATTGAATATCTCCGCGGTCATACTTCTGGTTATGCTGTGCCTACCTTTGTTGTGGATGCGCCAGGCGGAGGTGGAAAAATCCCACTTTCACCCAATTACCTCATTTCACAAAGCCCAAATAAAACCATACTGCGCAACTTTGAAGGTGTGATCACATCATATCCTGAACCACCAAACTATACGCCCCACGATCCAGAATCCTGTGAGTATTGTCAGGCAGCAAAGGGAACTGTAACAGGAATTGCTTCGTTGATGAGCGATGAGCGCCTCAATCTGGAGCCCAAGCAATTGGATCGGGAGCATCGTCGGGTATCAGAGAAAAAACCTGAAACAACGAAGGCGTAATAAAACAATGCTGCAACGTGTGTTAAAGCAGGGATTAGATTCCCTATCCATTATCGGCTTGGCGAAAAATGTGGGGAAGACGACGGTTTTAAATGGATTGGTAGCCGAAGCACACGAGAAAGAGATCTCCGTTGGTCTTGTCAGCATTGGAGTGGATGGAGAGGAACGCGATGTGTGGAGCGGGCGGCTAAAGCCGCCCGTTTACGTTCCTGCGGGTTCCTTCGTAGCGACAGCAGGACCTTTATTGGACTTAGAAGGATACTCTTGGGAAGTGATAGCGGAAACTGGAGTGCAATCGGCTGTCGGGAAAGTGTTGATTGCACGGGCCTTACACTCCACAAACGTGAAACTGGCTGGTATCACAGCAGCAGAAGATGCAGCGAAGATTGACCACCAATTTCGCGCTCTTGGTGCTCAGTTGACGATCGTGGATGGTGCTTATGATCGTAAAGCTGCCGCTAATCCCTTCATAACAAAGGGAAGCATTTGCGTAGTTGGAGGAAGTATGGCTCCCACACTGGATCAAGTGGTGGAAAAGACAGCGGAGCTGGTTCATCTTTTTACACTCCCAGAGTGTACCGATCCAACCCTTCAACTGGCCGCCGAGCAAGCAATAAATCAGCGGCAGTTGTTTGCAGTGCATGAAGGGAAAATCACGCCACTTCCCTTTTCTTCCCTATTTGTTCCAGAGAAAATGTTGAGGATGGAGTTGGAAAGGAAACCTTGGAAAGGGATCGCGATTCCCGGTGCATTGACAAATCGTTCCCTTTCATTGTTGACACGGATCGGAAGACCTTTGCAATTGGTATTAAATAATCCTACCTGTAACTTTGTCTCTCTTGCTGTTCTACGGCGTTTTTTTCAGATTGGAGGTAGTATCAGCTATTTACGGCGGAGTCGCTTGTTAGGAATTGCAATAAACCCTGTATCACCGTCAGGCTTTTCTTTTGATCCTCAAGAGATGAGAGAACGAATTACTAGTGTATGTTCTCCTTTACCCGTATTTGATATCGTTCGGGATCCAGTCTAGGAAGATGGTTCTTAACATGATGAAGCGTGAAATAGCTGGCCCCTCTAAAGGAAAGGAGGGAAAGTGATGTTTTTGGACGAATCCACTCAAGCAGCCATCTATTGGTCTCAAATTTGGTCTCGTTTTCAACCTCTTACTCCAATGGGGAGGGAGGCAAAAAGAGAACTGCTTCCCTTTATGCCTGGGCAAGAAACTGCGTGGGAAAACACATTGCATGAACAGGAGCTCTTATGGCAAAGTGAAGAGAAAGATCCCGATTGGGGGCGCCGAATAGAAACGTATTTAAGGAAAGTGCCGGATATTGAAAACGTTCTTTTCAGTTTAGAACGGGATGAACAATTAGGTGTGTCCGATTGGTTTATCTTAAAACAATTTGTCTGGCAGGTTCGGCTTTGGAGAAAATCCCTAGAGGAACAAGACCTTGAGGGTTGGACGACCATAAAGGAAGAAGTTTGGGAATCACTATTAACACTCTTAAATCCTACCCCTCCCCTTACTCCCTCTTTTTACTTAGCGGATGCTTATGATCAGCGCCTATCAGCTTTACGAAAACGATTACAATCTCTTGAAAAGCAGATTCGGGAACACCGGGAAGAGGCGGCAAAGAGAATTGAAGCGGAGTTTGGTGTACGTCGCAATCGGGCCGGAGAATGGGTTGTTGAGCGGGATCGGGAAGTGGTTAAGCATTTGGAGGCTGATCAGCGGCTGGGACGGGTGCGTGAAACACCTTTTGATGTTGTGTTTGTTTTGCTTCCAACAAAGGTGGAGGAAGCTTGGGTTTCAGAACGGGAACAAGTATTAGATGAAATTAAGCAGGTAGAAAAAGAAGTATGTCGCCGCCTGGCAAGAGAAGTTCGTCCTTTCTTATCCCAGTTGGTCTCCGCAGTAGAAGAGCTTACCCACTTTGATCTGCAGTGGGCGAGGATGCGTGCAGCTCAAGAATGGAGAGGATGCCGTCCCCATTTGGCGGCGGATAAGGTTCAGATTCGTGGGGGATTTCACCCTGTTATTGCGGAACAATTGGAAGAGAAGGGACAACTTTTTACCCCTTTGGATATGGAGTTGCCCCAGGGTACTACAGTAATTATTGGCCCCAATATGGGAGGAAAAACGGTAGCCTTGAGGACATTGGGAATTATTTGTGCTCTGGCTCAGTATGGCTTTTTTGTACCTGCTAAAGCCTGTTCACTCCCGTTGTATCCTTATATTGCCGGAGTGATTGGGGATGGCCAGGATACTCAAGCGGGTCTCTCTACCTTTGGTGCCGAAGTGGCACGCCTCAGTAAATTCTTAACCCAAGAGCAGGTAGGGTTATTATTGTTGGATGAGATCGGAAGAGGAACCAATCCAGTGGAGGGAGCAGCATTATCTGCTGCTGTAACTGCTTACTTAGCTGAAAAAAAATGGTGGGCAGTTCATGTTACGCACTACCATGAAGTCCTTCAAATCCCTGGTATTTATAAACTTCGTACCCTTGGTCTTAAAGAGGAAGAGCTGGCAGAGCACCTCGCAGGTGGATCTTCCTTAGCAGAAGGTTTGAAGTTACTGATGGATTATCGTTTGGTACCGGTTACTGGCCAGGAACCGATTCCCCAACAAGCCTTGACGATTGCTCATGCTTTGGGTTTGCCAGAAACTATTGTAACGGATGCCCGTCAGCGGATCGCTTCAGATGGATAGGAAGTGTGGTTGTATCTCTTACTTCAGCTACTTGCAAAAACAGATTGGGGGGAAGCGACGATTATGGAAGCTAAGTTAAATATTGATCTTGAAGTAGTCAAGCGAGCGCGTCAGGCGGCAAAAGAGATTGCTTCCGATGTGGATCAGATGGTAGCCGCTCATACTACGGTAGCCATTGAACGTACAGTACTTCGCTTATTTGGTATCGACGGTGTCGATCATGAACAAGTTCCACTGCCGAATGTGGTTGTGGATGATCTTTTAGAAAAAGAGAAGTTAGGCATAGGAGTTACTCCCTGGTTGATCAATGGAGTGCTGCAGACGGGAAAAAGTCCTCAACAGGTGGCTGAGTTAATCGCGACGGGGGATCTTGATTTAACAAGCCTCCCTTGGTCAGGAGATGAGGCGATTGCCCAGAAAGGAATGGAATTGGCACAGATAGGGCTACAACGTATTGCTGAAAATCGGAAGCGGCGCGATGAGCTAATCAAGCGTCTTGGAACGGGAAAGAAGCCCTATCTGTATGTTATCGTAGCTACGGGAGATATTTACGAGGATGCCATTCAGGGGAAATCCGCTGCTTACCAAGGGGCAGATATTATTGCAGTGATCCGGAGTACGGGACAAAGTTTAATCGATTATGTTCCCTATGGCGCTACGCGGGAAGGATATGGTGGTACCTATGCCACTCAGGAAAACTTCCGCATTATGCGCCAGGCTTTGGATGAAGCTGGTGAAGAAGTCGGTCGTTACATCCGCTTATGTAACTACTGCTCTGGGCTATGCATGCCTGAAATTGCTGCAATGGGTGCCTTGGAACGTTTGGATGTGATGTTAAATGATGCATTGTACGGAATCCTCTTCCGCGATATCAATATGCGTCGCACCTTGATTGACCAGTCTTTCTCTCGGATGATCAACAGTTACGCAGGGGTGATCATCAACACTGGTGAGGACAATTATCTGACAACAGCAGATGCTGTGGAGGCAGCCCATACCGTTGTTGCTTCACAATTTATCAATGAACAACTAGCTTTATTATCTGGACTTCCCCCAGAGCAGATGGGATTAGGCCATGCCTTTGAGATCGATCCTGGTTTGGAAGATGGTTTGTTATTAGAAATTGCTCATGCTCAACTATCCAGACAACTCTTTCCCGATGCTCCCTTGAAATATATGCCACCAACGAAGTATATGACAGGCAATATCTTTAAAGGCCATGTTCAAGATGCGATGTTTAACCTTGTAGGGATGTTGACAGGGCAAGAGATCCAGTTGCTTGGAATGATGACAGAAGCGATGCATACTCCACATATTCATGACCGCAAATTGGCAATAGAAAATGCTCAATACATTTTTAATAATGCACGACACTTGGGCGAGGAGATCTTGTTCCGTCCAGGAGGTCGCATTGAAAGACGGGCTCAAGAAGTCTTAGCAAAAGCAGTAGAAATGCTGGAGGAAGTACGGCGAATTGGATTGTTGACGGCGATCGAGCGGGGTATGTTGGCCGATGTCAAACGACCTCAAGATGGGGGACGTGGGCTATCGGGAGTTATTTCTAAAGAAGAAGGATACTTTAACCCCTTTGAAACCTTATTGCGCGAGCGTTTGGGTCTTGCTCCAAGGGAGGGATACACCAATGGAAGTGGATATGACTCGAATTAAACCATATGGTGACACCATGAACGATGGGGTGGTACAGCTTAGCTTTTCCCTTCCTGTTCCCTATGGTGAAGAGGCACGTGAAGCGGCCCGTCAACTGGTAGCTAAGATGGGATTAGAGGAACCCCAGGTGTACCATATGGCTGATCTTGGGGAATCCTTCACTTACTTTATTGTTTATGGAAAATGTAAGCACACCGTCGACTTTACCTCCATTCATGTACCGAAGGTAGAGTCGGAGGTGATGACTTTTGAGGAAATTAACCAATTTATTCGTGAACGGATTGGGCGGAAATTGGTTGTGCTGGGTGCTTGTACGGGTACCGATGCCCATACAGTAGGAATTGATGCCATTATGAACATGAAGGGTTATAATGGTGAATATGGACTGGAGCGGTATCCCGAAATCGAGGCATACAACTTGGGAAGTCAAGTACCGAATGAACAACTGCTGGCTAAAGCCATTGAGTTGGATGCAGACGCTTTGCTTGTATCTCAAGTGGTGACACAAAAAGGAGTTCATATTGCCAATCTGACCGAGCTGGTAGAGCTGGTGGAGGCAGAAGGCCTGCGTGAAAAGTTGATTCTTGTTTGTGGTGGTCCTCGGATTACACATGAAATGGCGCTGGAACTTGGATATGATGCAGGCTTTGGTCCTGGTAGCCTAGCTCCTGATGTGGCTTCCTTTATTGTTCATGAGATTGTAAGGCGAAATGGAGGATAAGCTTTTCATAAAAAAAGAATCCCAGGCTTGTAAAGAATCTGGGATTCTTTTTTTCAACAGATGGTCACCTTTACATACATACACGTACCTATTCCAATCCGGAGTGGAGTGTGTTCATGTTACGAAAATGCAAAAAGGAAGAGAGGTTGATCCGGGTATACGATTTAATGAACGACAAACTTTTCTGTAGTTTTTGTAGGATTAACATAATCTCCGCTTTTTACCTTCTTCTCCGTTAGGTAAAAAAATAAATGAATGACCATTCATTTTGTGATACAATAGGAACCAAGGCGATCTTTCAATAAGGACTTCGTAACCATCTAGATAATGCTTTATTTACTCATAGAAATCGTTTGAGAAAATATGGAATATTATTAGGGCACAGTCATTATACAATCATTTTTTTGAAAGGAGTGTTCCAAGTGTCCACACTTCAAGTGATAAACCTGATTCTTTTTCTGGCGGTCTTTGGCTATGCATTTTATCTGTTTGCCCAGATCGTCTACAATCGTTATACCTATGTACGCCTAGGGAAACCAGCCAATCTATCCGAAGATCTTGGTCCACGGATTAATCGGATATTGGTCGAAGTTTTTGGTCAACGGAAATTATTTAAAGACCCAAAGAGCGGCATCATGCACTTTATTATGTTTTATGGTTTTATCATTATTCAAATTGGTGCGATTGATCTATTTATTAAGGGATTATTTCCGGGAAGTCATCTGCCACTTCCTGCTTATCCTGTCTTTACCCTGATTCAAGAAATTGTTGTTACCTCTGTTTTATTGGCAACCGCTTACGCTTTCTATCGTCGCTTTATCGAAAAGCTAACCCGTCTGAAGCGAGGTTGGAAAGCAGGATTGGTCGTTTGGTTCCTTTCAGGGGTGATGATTACAATCCTCTTCTCCGCTGCTTTTGAACAGCTTTGGTTAGGTGAGATGGAAACATGGGCAACACCAGTCTCGACGCTATTGGCAGCACCCTTTGCTTCATGGATGAGTGCAGAAGTAGCGAAGGTTATGTTTTATCTCTTTTGGTGGTTGCACACCCTCATCTTGGCAGCCTTTTTGGTTTATGTTCCACAGTCGAAACACTTTCACCTGTTGGTGGCTCCAATTAACGTCTTTTTGAAACGGGAAGAGCCACGAGCTAAGCCAACCAAGATCGACTTTGAGGATGAGTCCTTAACTGAGTATGGGACTGGTAGGATTGAACAGTTTGATCAAAAGCATCTGATCGATTTGTATGCTTGTGTAGAGTGTGGCCGTTGTACTGATGTTTGCCCTGCTGCAGGTACTGGTAAGATGCTTTCACCAATGGATTTGATTGTAAAAATGAGAGATCACTTGACAGCCAAGGGAGCAGCTATCACTTCCCGTACTCCTTGGATGCCTGCCTATGCGTTTAGTGGTGCCAATCAAGCTGTCATGGAGACTGCTGCGACCAAGAACGAAGATGGAACCTATGATTATCCGATCCAATTGATTGGAGATGTGATTACAGAAGAGGAACTATGGGCTTGCACCACCTGCCGTAACTGTGAGGAAGCCTGTCCTGTCGATAACGAACATGTAGGGAAAATTATTGATATGCGGCAGTACCTGGTGTTGACAGAAGGAAAGATGAATGGGGAAGTGTCACGTACCTTCCAAAACATCGAACGGCAAGGAAACCCCTGGGGAATTAGCCGGAAAGATCGGGCTAAGTGGGTAGAGGATGCTGAAGTCCCAGTACCTACTGTAAAAGAAGTGAAGGACTTTGAATACCTCTTCTTTGTCGGTTCCATGGGCTCTTATGACAACCGGAGTCAGAAGATTACCCATGCCCTAGTAAAACTACTTCATCATGCAGGGGTTAAATTCGCTATCTTGGGTAACAAGGAGAAAAACTCTGGGGATACCGCACGCCGATTGGGGAACGAATTTCTATTCCAACAGTTGGCCATGGAGAATATCGCCCAATTTGAGAAGTACAATGTGAAGAAAATCTTGACCGCAGACCCTCATGCTTATAACGTCTTGAAAAACGAATATCCCGACATGGGCATGGAAGGAATCGAAGTAGTTCACCATACCCAACTTCTGGCCCAGCTGATCCGGGAGGGACGTCTCAAGCCGGTAAAAGAAGTAAAAGAGCGGGTCACATTCCACGATTCCTGCTATTTAGGACGGTATAACGATGAATACGATGCGCCACGCTTTATCTTTAATTCAATCCCAGGAATTGAACTGGTGGAAATGGCGCGCAGCCGTGAGAACGGTATGTGCTGTGGTGCTGGTGGCGGTATGATGTGGATGGAGGAAGATAAGGGGGTTCGTGTCAATGTTGCACGAACAGAGCAAGCGCTTTCCGTTAACCCCAGCCTCATTGGTAGTGCTTGCCCATACTGCCTCACTATGCTCAGCGATGGAACCAAGGCTAAAGAAGTGGAAGATGAAGTAAAAACCATGGATGTCGCCGAAGTACTGGCTCTCTCCGTGGACTTTGGAGAAGAGAAGGAAGAGGCAGAAGTGGTGTAATGATCAACCCCCCAGAGCAGATGCTCTGGGGGGTTGTTCTTCTGATGGATTGGAGAAATGAGTTGTTAACTCTGAGCTCTGTTATTCGGTTGGTTAAAGCTCATAGCTAAAAGTATCAAATGACTAATAAGACTAGCGGGAAAGTTCGCCATAACCGTCCAATAGTATTTGTCATTATCATTTCTGTTTACTTTATCCTTATCAGCATAGATCAATAGTGGGATTGTGTAATTAGCATTTTTCAAGATTGTTTTAAGTTCCTTTAGTTGAGCTTCCAATTCTTTAACATAGAAAAAGATGATTATATCAACTTTTTTCTCTTGTATTAATGGATTGATATTATTTGCAGAATAATGAACCTTGTTTAGATGTTGTATTCCTTTTTTTCGAATTTCGTCGAGGAGTTTTTCATCCATTAATCCTTCATGACCAGTTAGTATAACTCTCGAATCTTTCATGTTATTTCTTTCATCAACGATTGAATGTAAAGTTTCCACTTTTTCCTCAATGTTATTCATGTCTATACTTATTCGTTGATTAAGCGCTTCATTTTTTTGGTCTATGAGATGGGTTAGCTCTCTTTCTTTGCTCTGATAATATTCCTCGATTTGTTTAGTTACCTTCTTAGTAAGTTTAAATATAGAAATAATGACCGAACCACCGATAAGAATCCCTAATATCCCACCAATTATAGTAAAAAGAGAGGTTAGAGAGTTCCTAAAAGACTCATTTTCTTTATGAATAGCCTCCCGAAAGTTTTTCATCTCCGACTCTATATGTGAGCGGAATTCCTTTGTATCCTCTTTTAAGTACTTGTATTGATCTTCCTGGTTTTTTAGGCTTCTGATCTCATTTTCTAAAGCCTTGATCCGCTTTCAGCTCTTCGTTTATGGAACTTAATTTCAAAAAATAAATCCATTATATCATTATAGGATAATTTAAGATGTTATTATTTAAGTAAAAAATTGCGGAGATCGGTATTGCCATCGGTATAAGTCAACGATGGGGAAAAGGGATTGGAACCGCCCAGACGAAGTGGTTGATCGAATATGCTTTTAAGCAATATGGATTTACCATTTTTACCACAGAAACTCATGAGGTAAATATGCGTTCTCGAGAATTACTTGAAGAGTTAGGTTTTCGAGAAATAAGTCGATACGGTATGGGGCAATTTATGGGTAAGAAGAGTAGCTTGATTCAATATCGACTAAAATATGAAGGAAGACCGTTAACCTAACAGGCTCTCTCTTTTTTAAGGAATATAAAGCGAGTGGAATAGAAAAGTTATGTAAAGTATACAAGGAATGTTGAACAATAAGGAAACCAGTGATAGTGGAATGGTCACAAAGGAGAAAAAAATGGTTGTTAAAAGCGAAAGTAAGAGTCGATCACTCTATTCAAATCGCAATTTGTGGTCTGGCATATTATTTGGTATTGGTTTGATCGCGTTTATAGATGAGGCTGTTTTTCATCAATTATTGCGATGGCATCATTTTTATGATAAATCCACCACCGATATCGGCCTGATCTCCGACGGTCTATTTCACGCTTTTAGTTGGTTTGCGACCATTGGGGGTTTGTTCCTGTTCGCTGATCTTCGGCGACGTAACGCTTTGTGGATTACGAGGTGGTGGGGAGGAGTATTACTCGGTGCAGGGGGATTTCAATTATATGATGGGATAATTCAGCACAAATTAATGCGGATACACCAGATTCGTTATGTAGAGAATGTATTTATCTACGACTTGGTATGGAACACAATAGCTGTGTTAACGATCATCATCGGCCTCATCCTTGTTGCTCGAACAAGAAACAGGCTACAACGGGGGAAGGATCTCTCGTATGAATATCAGTAAGTACTTTGATCATGCTGCTGAAACTTACAATTTTACTGCGATTGGAATAAACACTCAGCTATTTTTAGCGTTACCATTTATGTTGGCTTTGGTGATGTATATTCTGGCTGTAATCCTATCCAACAGGCGTCACAAGCCATGGCCAATGTATTGCATTGTTTATTGGATATTTGGAGTTTTTTTCGCTACGATCGCAGTTGCCGGTCCGCTAGCTAATCGCGCAACGGTAGATTTCACAGTCCATATGTTTGGTCACTTATTTTTAGGGATGCTTGCTCCATTGCTTATGGCATTGGCTGCACCGATGACACTTATGCTGCGGACGCTAAGCGTTCCCTCGGCAAGAAGACTTTCAAGGGTTCTAAGAAGTTGGCCATTACGAATGTTTAGCCACCCCGTTTTGGCATCCGTTCTTAATATAGGAGGGCTCTGGTTACTATACACTACCAATCTATACTCACTGATGCATGAGAACATCCTTTTGTATCTGATCGTACATATCCATGTATTTTTAGCTGGTTATTCATTTACAGTGTCAATGATTTATATTGATCCGATTCCCCATCGAACCCCTTTTTTGTACCGTGCAATCGTATTCGTCGTAGCCTTAGCTGGACATGGGATTCTAGCAAAGTATATCTACGCTCATCCACCGAAGGGAGTGCCTGTAGATCAAGCACAACTTGGAGGCTTGATCATGTATTATGGTGGGGATATGATCGATATCGTTATCATTTTCATTCTTTGTTTACACTGGTTTAAAGCAACTCGACCTCAAATAAGGCTAGCTGAAAGTCAGTAGCTGAAGAAATTGAACTAATATTTTTGCATTACTATGCTACGAAAATCGAATTTAAAAGGATGTAGCGTAAACATTGATGAAAATAGTATAAATCTAAAAGAAGTTCACAGTTTAACATCCTTATTTTCCACTTGCCATTTTAAAAAATGATGATTAACATGAGAGTGAAGGTGTTTTTATTTTGCGTCAAAACTGAGCGAGCGCTCGATAGATTTACACAATGGGAAGGTGAGAAAATGAAAGAGACAGTAATCCTTGGTGGTGCTCGTACCCCCTTTGGACGGTTTGGTGGGGCATTAAAGGAGAAGAAGGCGGTTGAGCTTGGAGGAACAGCAATTCGCGCCGCCCTTGATCGTGCAGGGGTGCCTGATGATCAAGTAGATGAGGTCGTTATGGGAATGGTGTTACAAGGTGGCGCGGGACAGGTTCCATCCCGTCAGGCATTGCGTCATGCGGGACTTCCTTGGGAAGTAGCGACAGAAACCATTAACAAGGTGTGTGCTTCTGGACTTCGCAGTGTTACACTGGGAGATCAAATTATCCGTGCTGACGGAGCAGATGTGATTGTCGCTGGTGGAATGGAAAGCATGAGTAATGCCCCCTACTTTATGTCGGGTGTCCGTTGGGGAGAGCGAATGGGGGATGGAAAAGTCGTTGACTTGATGATTCATGATGGATTGTGGTGTGCCTTTGATGGTGTCCACATGATTGTGCATGGTAGTAATGTTGCTTCTGAATACAAAATAAGTCGTGAAGAGCAAGATCAATGGGCTGTGCGGAGTCATGAGCGTGCAATTGCCGCCATCGATGCAGGTAAATTGGCAGAGGAGATTGTTCCGGTTACCGTCAAAACACGGAAAGGTGAAGTTGTCGTAGATACTGATGAAGCGCCTCGTCGGGATACCAACTTGGAGAAGTTGGCTTCTTTACCACCCGTTTTTTTGGAAGATGGATCGATTACAGCGGGAAATGCCCCAGGAGTCAATGATGGTGCCGCGGCCTTGGTTCTCGCTTCGCCAGAGAAAGCACAAGAGCTGGATCGTAAGCCAATAGCGCGCATTATTGGCCATGCGGCAGTCGGAATGGAGGCCCGCTATTTCCCTGTAACACCTGCCTATGCGATTAAAAAGTTACTTAAACAACATGATTTAACTTTGGATCAGATTGATCTGTTTGAAGCCAATGAAGCTTTTTCCGCTGTTGCCTTAGCCACAGGAAAAATCTTGGGCTGGGATGAGGAAAAGGTGAATGTAAACGGTGGAGCAGTTGCCTTGGGACACCCCATTGGTGCCAGTGGTACTCGGATTATCCTCACCTTAATTTATGAACTGCGTCGTCGCGGTGGAGGTTTAGGTATAGCTGCTATCTGCAGTGGTGCAGGTCAAGGAGATGCTATACTGATCAAGGTTGATTAAGACAGGGTCAGTGCCCCATCTTTTGGAGATAGAGAAAGCCACTTATCACAATATTGATGAAAGATTGTGACTAGTTTAAAGGGAGTGGCAGGTATTTTTCTGGATTTATAAAAAGTGAAGAAAAGTAGTTTATCCACCTTCCAGGTTTAACTGATAGGATGTTATCCCATGCTATCCGAGGTTTCTTTACCTAGCATCTTATCTCTGGAAGGTGGAATATGAATTTGAAAGGATCGGAGGGTAAATCAGTGGAAATCAAACAAATTGCTGTCATTGGTGCTGGCCAGATGGGAAGTGGGATTGCTCAAGTTGCAGCACAGGCAGGTTACCAAGTTTATTTAAATGATCGGACAGAGGAGTTGGCACAGGCCGGGCTTTCCGGAATTGTAAAGCGACTTTCCCGCCAAGTAGAAAAAGGTAGAATGACTGCAGATGAAAAACAAGAAATAGAAGGTCGGCTTCATGTTGCCTCGGATTTAAAAGAAGCAGTGAAAAATGCAGATATGGTGATTGAAGCCATTGTGGAGAATATGCAGATAAAGTCCGATCTTTTTCGGCAGTTGGATAAACTATGTCCTTCTCATACTATTTTGGCAAGCAATACGTCTTCACTCCCCATCACCGAAATAGCTGCTGTAACGAAGCGACCTGAAAAAGTGATCGGAATGCACTTTATGAATCCAGTCCCTGTGATGAAGCTGGTGGAAGTGATTCGTGGGTTAGCTACTTCAGATGAGGTTTATAGTACTGTAGAAAAGACGGCACGGCAGATGGGGAAAACACCCGTGGAAGTAAATGACTTCCCAGGCTTTGTATCCAATCGTGTATTGATGCCGATGATTAATGAGGCAATCTACACTGTTTACGAAGGGGTAGCTACACCTGAAGCGGTAGACGAGGTAATGAAGTTGGGCATGAACCATCCCATGGGTCCCCTTACTTTAGCAGATTTTATCGGACTGGATACCTGCTTATACATTATGGAAACCTTGTATGAAGGATTTGGAGATTCTAAGTATCGTCCCTGTCCACTTCTTCGTAAATATGTAGCTGCGGGTTGGTTAGGTAGAAAGACTGGACGCGGTTTCTACGTTTACGAATGAGGGCAGGGGGGAAGTTCAATGAATCTCACATTGACACCAGAGCAAGAGATGATGCGCAAAATGGTGCGCGACTTTAGCCGCTCCGAAATTATGCCATACATTGAAGCAATGGATGAGCAGGATCAGTTCCCCCGTGAGATTGTCAAAAAAATGGCTGATCTTGGTCTCATGGGAATTCCCATTCCAGAAAAATGGGGCGGTGGCGGAGCCGATTATATTTCCTATATATTGGCTTTGGAGGAATTATCCCGTGTTAGCGCCACAGTAGGGGTGATTTTGGCAGTACACACTTCAGTGGGTACTATGCCAATTCTACGCTATGGAACGGAAGAGCAGAAAAAGAAATATGTTACCCGATTGGCACAAGGGGAATATCTAGGTGCCTTTGCCTTAACGGAACCCCATGCAGGATCCGACGCCTCACAGATTCGGACCACAGCAAAGCGGGTTGGGGAGACTTATATCCTGAAGGGAAGTAAAATTTTTATCACCAATGCGGGTGAAGCAGATATTTATATTGTCTTTGCTGTTACGGATCCAGAAGCAGGCCCAAAAGGAATGAGTGCCTTTATCGTGGAGAAGGATACTCCCGGCTTTAAAGTAGGGAAAAAAGAGAAAAAGATGGGCCTAGGTGGCTCCAATACATGTGAACTGATCTTTGATGATGCTCAGGTTCCAGCAGCAAATCTTTTGGGGAGAGAAGGGCAAGGATATGAGATTGCCTTATCTAACCTCTCGGGTGGTCGGATCGGGATTGGTGCTCAAGGACTTGGGATTGCGACTGCAGCATTGGAATATGCGCGGGAATATGCGAAGGAACGACATCAATTTGGGAAACCCATTGGAAAAATACAGGCCATTCAATTTAAGCTAGCGGATATGGCAACTCAAGTGGAAGCAGCACGGTTACTTGTATATCAGGCAGCCTGGATGTACCAAGAAGGCCGTTCTTGTCGCCGGGAGGCTTCCATGGCGAAATTATTTGCTACAGATACCGCAATGAAGGTAACGACGGAGGCCATCCAGGTCTTTGGGGGATATGGTTACTCCAGGGAATATCCTGTAGAGCGCCTCTTCCGAGATGCCAAAGTAACACAAATTTATGAAGGCACAAATGAAATCCAACGAATGGTCATTGGACGAGATCTGTTAACTTTCTAAAGAGATTTTAGAATCCTTGAAGGAAAATGAGATTTATTAAACGTTTTATTCCCGAATAATCACAGGGGAAAATACCTGACTTTATATCGATGATCGAAAAGGCGTACGATTAGGCATTGTCGATTTAAAGGGGATAACTAGGAACTTAGGGAGTGTTAGGCAAATTGCCACGTCGAGGTCACCACAGTGTGAAGTCTTCGAACACTCCCGCCCCGATTCAGGTGTTGTGGTCGAAGCAATTATTTACTAACAACTTGCTATTTTCAATGGAGAAGGGAGTGAAAAGACAGGAGAAAATGATCTTCTAGAAGTGTTGAAAAAGAGAAAACACCAATTCTCAACGCTTCCAAGAAGAACTCCTGTTGTTGTTATGAACTTTCAACTCACTGAAGAGCATGAAATGATGCGTAAAATGGTGCGTGAATTTGCGGAAAAGGAAGTAGCTCCTTCTGCAGCTGAACGTGATGAGAAGGAAATATTTGATCGCAGTATTTTTGATAAAATGGCGGAGCTTGGTATGACGGGGATTCCCTGGCCAGAAGAAGTGGGAGGTGTTGGTGCCGATTACCTTAGTTATGTAATTGCAGTTGAGGAACTGTCGCGGGTGTGTGCTTCTACAGGGGTAACCTTATCTGCCCATATTTCCTTAGCGAGCTGGCCACTGTTTCGCTTTGGGACTCCGGAGCAAAAGGAGAAGTTTTTACGTCCTTTAGCAGAAGGAACAAAAATAGGAGCTTATGGATTGACAGAACCAGGTTCAGGCTCTGATGCGGCTGCTATGCGGACGACTGCAGTTCGCGACGGAGATGCATATGTACTGAACGGAAGCAAAATATTTATTACCAACGGTGGGGAAGCAGAGATTTATATTGTCTTCGCTGTTACCGATCCTGAGAAAAAGCACCATGGGATTACAGCTTTTATTGTTGAAAGTGATACACCTGGTTTTTCAGTGGGCAAAAAAGAAAAGAAGCTTGGGATTCGTTCTTCCCCTACCACAGAGATCTTATTTGAAAATTGCCGTATTCCTGTAGAAAATCGCCTTGGTAATGAAGGTGAAGGCTTTAAAATTGCGATGATGACTTTGGATGGTGGCCGGAATGGGATTGCTGCTCAAGCAGTGGGAATTGCTCAAGGGGCTTTGGATGCAGCATTGGAATATGCTAAAGAACGACATCAGTTCGGTAAACCGATTGGTAAAATCCAGGCCATCCAATTTAAACTAGCTGACATGGCTACTAAGATCGAAGCAGCACGTCTTCTTACCTATCAAGCAGCTTGGTTAGAGAGCCAAGGTCTTCCCTATGGAAAAGCATCAGCGATGGCAAAGCTGTTTGCATCAGATATTGCTATGAGTGTGACAACTGAAGCCGTTCAAATCTTTGGTGGCTATGGATATACAAGAGAATACCCGGTGGAACGGATGATGCGGGATGCGAAAATTACGCAAATCTATGAAGGAACAAATGAAATCCAGCGTGTTGTAATTGCAAATCACTTATTAAAGGAGTAGAAGTATCCCATCTTTTATGAGTACACAAGGAGAAAGGGCATGATCAAAGGGGGGCCGAGGATGAAGGAGTGGATCAATCAGATTTGTCAAGGGGATCGCCGGAAGATTGGTCGGGCCATCTCGTTGGTTGAGAGTGGAGGAGAGGAAAAAGAAGAGCTGTTGGCTGCCCTTTATCCACATACGGGTAACGCTCTGGTGATTGGGATCACTGGTGCACCAGGCGCAGGAAAAAGCTCCTTGGTCGATCAACTAACACGCCATTTACGCAGTGAAGGAAAAAAAGTAGGTGTGATTGCCATTGATCCCACCAGTCCCTTTACAGGAGGAGCCATTTTGGGGGATCGGGTTCGTATGACCCGTCACGCATTGGATGAAGATGTTTTTATACGCAGTATGGGAACCCGAGGAAGTCTGGGAGGTTTGGCCCAAGCTACCCGGGATGCAGCACGTGTTTTGGATGCTGCAGGTTATGAAGTTGTGATCATTGAAACAGTAGGTGTTGGACAATCCGAAATAGATATTATGTACATGGCCGATTCTGTGGCCTTAGTACTTACCCCTGGAGCAGGGGATGTGGTCCAAGTATTTAAAGCAGGTATCATGGAAATTGCCGATATTTTTGTCGTAAACAAAGCGGATCTCCCCGGTGCCCAAAAGGTTGTCAGAGAGATTAAAGAGATGTTGCAGATCGCTTTCGTGGAGAAAGAGAATGACCAAAAGTGGCGCCCCCCAATTATTACAACGATTAGTACAGAAAATCAGGGGATCGCGGAATTATGGTCCGCTTTTCAGAATCATCACATATACCAAAAGTCCCATGATCGATGGCAAAAGCGACGCCAACAACAGATTGAGTATGAAGTAATGCACATCATTGAAGGCGAGCTGCGAAAAAGGATACAAAAGCAGATCAAAAATCCGGATATTGCCGAAGAATTACAACGAGCCTTTCGTTATGAGAAACTACCCCACCAGATCGCCCGTGAATGGATTGACCGCAAGATGGGTAGAGGAGGCATCACATCGTGACCAATCAGGCCAAACAAATCCCATCAGCAGTCAAAAATCAGGCTTTAGTTCGAGAGCGACGGGATCAGATTATTCGTGGTGCAGTAAAGCTGTTTATACACAAAGGCTTTCATAAAACGACGACAAGGGAGATTGCCCAAGCATGTGGCCTTAGTGTTGGAGCGATGTATGAATATATTCAGAGCAAAGAAGATGTTTTGTACTTGGTGTGCGACTATATCCATTCTGAATTGGAGTCCCGCTTACGTCGAGTGATTGTCGAAGAAGATTCGGGAAAAGAGAGTATGAAAAAAGCCGTTAACCAGTTATTTCGCGTTATGGGGGAAATGAACGACGATGTACTGCTCATATATCAGGAAACCAAATCGCTTCCTTCAGAGACGATGAAATATGTATTACAGAAAGAAGAGGAGATTACTGCCCTGTTTGAGCGTATTTTGGAGAAAGGATTGCGAGATGGGACCATACACATTGATCCTTCTTCCATTAAGTTAATGGCACATAACATTATGGTACTGGGACAAATGTGGACATTTCGGCGTTGGGCATTGCACCGTTATTATAGCTTAGAAGAATTTGCTCGTCGTCAGACGTCATTGTTGCTAAACGAACTAATCAGAGATGGAGGAGGAGAGGAAAATGACGAAAAAGCGTTATAAGGCTAAAAATAAAATTCGCTTTGTAACCGCATCCAGTTTGTTTGATGGGCACGATGCTTCCATTAATTTGTTTCGACGACTCCTTCAGGCTGCAGGGGCGGAAGTAATCCATTTGGGTCATAACCGCTCTGTAGATGAGATAGTAGAAGCAGCCATTCAAGAGGATGTTCAAGGAATTGCTGTTTCTTCCTATCAAGGCGGTCATATGGAGTTCTTCAAATATATGATTGACTTATTGAAGAAACGCGGCGCTTCACACGTCCGAGTATTTGCCGGAGGTGGTGGAGTAATTGTTCCTCGGGAAATCAAAGAGCTGGAGTCTTACGGTGTAGCAAAAGTTTTTTCTCCAGAAGATGGTCGGAGATTAGGTCTAACTGGAATCATTGATTATATGTTAAAGGAGACTGACTTTGTTACTGTAGACCGTATTTCCTGGGAAATAGACAAAGTAACCACAGGAGATCGGCAAGCGATTGCACGTCTGATTACTTTTGCAGAGCAAGCCTTTGAACGGGGTTCAGAAGAGGAAGCCCATTCTTTACGGGAAGCTTTGCAAGAGAAACACCCAAAAAAGACTATTCCTGTAGTTGGGATTACAGGAACCGGAGGAGCGGGAAAGAGCTCGCTTACAGATGAGTTGGTACGTCGTTTTATAGAGGATTTTCCTGAGAAAAAAATCGCCGTTCTCTCAATTGATCCATCAAAACAAAAAACAGGTGGGGCGTTGTTAGGTGACCGGATTCGGATGAACGCAGTACATCATCCCAATGTGTATATGCGAAGCTTGGCAACCCGGCGTACCCGCTCTGAGCTAAGCAGCGCCACTAAGGAAGCTATTGCTGTAGTGAAGGCTGCAGGTTACGACT
The DNA here is from genome assembly GCA_937975135.1 of uncultured Thermoactinomycetaceae bacterium. GTDB lineage: Bacteria > Bacillota > Bacilli > Thermoactinomycetales > CALJVA01 > CALJVA01. Next base: position 20,288 of record CALJVA010000033.1, read on the forward strand.
TAATCATTGTGGAGACCAGTGGTATTGGTCAAGGAGATTCGGAAATTGTTGCTGTTAGCGATGTATCAATGTATGTGATGACTTCTGAATTTGGAGCGCCCTCTCAACTCGAAAAAATTGAGATGCTGGATTATGCAGATATCGTTACAATTAATAAATTTGATCGCAAGGGTTCAGAAGATGCTTTACGGGATGTACGTAAACAATATCGGCGGAACCATGAACTATTTGATGTTCCTGATGATGAGCTACCCATTTATGGAACAATGGCAAATCGCTTTAATGATTCAGGTACCAACGTCCTTTATCGGGCCTTGATCGATAAGCTAAATGAAAAGTTGAAGTTGGGTTGGGAGTCCAAACTGGAAGTAACGCAGCAACAACCCAAGGTGCACCATATTATTCCGCCAGAGCGAACCCACTATTTACGAGAAATTTCTAAAACCGTTCGTGACTACCATAAATTTGTCGAAGAGCAGGTAGATTTGGCGCGCAAGTGGTTTCAATTAAAAGGAGCACGTGAAACTTTGGCTCAATCCTCAGCTTCACCATCCATGCTGGAAGAACTGGATCGAGCCATCCAGACTGTATCGGAGAAAGTGAGTCCAGAAGTACAGCGAATTATTAAGGAATGGCCAGAGCTTAAAGAACGGTACCGACAAGATTATTATGAAGTGCAGGTTCGTGATCGCAAGATATCCATCCCTCTATATACTGAAACCTTGGCGGGGAGTCGGATTCCGAAAGTAGCCTTGCCACGATATGAAGACTGGGGAGAGATTGTCCGCTGGTCACTGAAAGAAAATGTTCCTGGTCAGTTTCCTTACACGGCAGGTGTTTTTCCTTTAAAACGTACAGACGAGGACCCCAAACGTCAATTTGCTGGGGAAGGAACTCCTGAGCGGACTAACCGCCGCTTTCACTACCTGTCTCAAAACGATTCAGCTAAGCGACTCTCTACAGCCTTTGATAGCGTAACGCTCTATGGAGAAGATCCTGATGAGCGGCCTGATATTTACGGGAAAATTGGTGAGTCCGGGGTAAGTATTTGTACCCTAGATGATATGAAAAAGCTTTATAAAGGCTTTGACCTTTGTGCCCCCAATACAAGCGTTTCTATGACGATCAACGGACCAGCTCCGATTTTGTTGGCGATGTACTTAAATACAGCAATCCAACAACAGTTGGATCGGTTTGAAGAAGAAAAGGGACGGAAGCCAACTCCGGAGGAAGAAGAGGAGATTAAATCGTATACCTTGCAGAGAGTTCGCGGTACCGTGCAGGCGGATATCTTGAAAGAAGATCAAGGACAGAATACATGTATCTTCTCTACGGAATTCGCCCTAAAGATGATGGGCGATATTCAGGAGTACTTTATTGAGAATAAAGTGCGTAATTACTATTCTGTAAGCATCAGTGGATACCATATTGCAGAAGCAGGGGCCAATCCAATTACTCAACTTGCCTTTACTCTCGCTAATGCCTTTACTTATGTGGAGTATTATTTAAGTAGGGGTATGAAAGTGGATGAATTTGCACCAAACCTGTCCTTCTTTTTTAGCAATGGTTTGGATGCTGAGTATACCGTAATTGGGCGAGTGGCGCGGCGCATTTGGGCGATCGTAATGAAGCATTTATATAAAGGAAATGAGCGCAGTCAGAAGTTGAAATACCATATTCAGACCTCTGGCCGTTCCCTTCACGCACAAGAGATGGCATTTAATGATATTCGCACCACTTTACAAGCTTTATTGGCCATCTATGATCAGTGTAACTCACTTCATACCAATGCTTATGATGAAGCGGTTACCACACCCACAGAAGAGTCTGTACGACGGGCAATGGCAATCCAAATGATTATTACGAAAGAACTAGGTTTGGCTAAAAATGAAAATCCGCTACAAGGATCCTTTATCGTCGATGAATTGACGGATCTTGTTGAGGAAGCTGTGCTTCAGGAATTTGAACGGATCAGTGATCGTGGCGGTGTACTTGGAGCGATGGAGACTCAGTACCAGCGGAGTAAAATCCAAGAGGAATCTTTACTTTATGAAACGAAAAAGCATTCCGGAGAACTTCCGATCATTGGGGTAAATACCTTTGAAAACCCAAATCCGGAAGAAGAGCGAGAGATTCAGCTTACCCGCGCAAGTTATGAGGAGAAAAATGCACAAATTGCTAACTTACGCAAGTTCCAGGAACGGAACAAAGAAAAAGTAGATGAGGCTTTAGAGCGTTTGAAACAAGTGGCCCGAGAAGGTGGAAATATTTTCGCTGAATTGATGGAAACAGTTAAAGTGGCCAGCCTTGGCCAAATTACAGCAGCTCTGTATGAGGTAGGTGGCCAATACCGACGCAATATGTAAAGACTCAAATAAGCAGGCTTTCTTTATGAGGCCTGCTTTTTATTTCTGTTAACTTGATGGCTTCACATTATGATTATTGAGGAAGGAGGCAGATGATTGACACCACCTTTTTTTTGGATAAAATAGACGTACAAACCGCTCTATCTTCTGCTTGATTTATACCCTTAAAAGGTTATGGATGTTATTAAAACGGATTCATAATGCCTTTGCTGGCGAAGGTATGTGATTTTTAACGCAAAGAAATCTGGTTCGGCGCCATTTATATATGGAAGGGTGTGACGATAATGGCTGAGTTGGCGAAACAAGGAATTTCTGAAGATGATCTTCGGGAAATTGCAATGGTTGACCTAGCCTATGATGTGTTAAAAGAACATGGAGAAGCGATGCTTTTTCATGATCTGTTGCAAGAAATTGTAAAGTTAAAGGGCTTTACGGAAGAAGAAACCAAAGAATATATTGCTCAATTGTATACTGAAATAAATATTGATGGACGCTTTGTATGTGTTGGTAAAGGATTATGGGGACTGAAGCAATGGTATCCGGTGGAGCAGACGACGGATTCTGCTGTTGCAGCAAATGTGAAGGACGATTTGGAGGAGGAATTGGAAGAAGAAATCCTGATGGATGAAGATGGATTGGAATTGGACGAAGGAATAGTAGATGACCCGGATTACGAAGGTTTATATGGTGATGAGATTGATGCCCCCGATGATACGGAAATTGATGAGTTAGATGAGGATGATTTGTAATTCCTGAGAAATATCTTTAAGTCAATTGCCCTTGACAGAGATCAGCTTGAAAGATAAACTAATGCTTGGGCTAAAGGATTGAATAGACATTTGAATGATCGGATTTTGGGACTAGATGGGTTATATCTTATAACTTGTCTAGGTTTACCAAAAAAGATTAGCAAGTGGATAGAACAATTAAGGAGATTCATCCTATGTTCTGCCTTACCATTTGCATGTAACAAGTGCCTCCATTCGGATGGCGCTTTTTCTATTTTATGACCATTGGGGCATCCTTATAGGTGAGGAGGATTTAATCGATGACGAAGTTCATCTTTGTGACAGGAGGAGTTGTTTCTTCCCTGGGTAAGGGGATTACTGCAGCATCACTGGGACGGCTATTAAAGAATCGAGGACTGACTGTTACGATTCAAAAATTTGATCCTTATATAAATGTGGATCCGGGAACAATGAGTCCATACCAGCATGGTGAGGTTTTTGTCACGGAGGATGGTGCAGAAACAGATTTGGATTTGGGGCATTATGAACGGTTTGTTGATATTAACCTTTCTAAAAATAACAATATCACCACCGGAAAAATCTACTTATCTGTAATTAATAAAGAAAGGCGTGGAGATTATTTAGGGGGAACGGTACAGGTGATTCCCCATATTACCAATGAGATTAAGGACTTTGTTTTTCGAGCAGCCCGTGAAACAAAGCCGGATGTAGTGATTACAGAGATTGGAGGTACTGTCGGGGATATTGAAAGTCTACCTTTTTTGGAGGCAATTAGACAAATAAAAGGTGATGTAGGCCGGGAGAATGTGATGTACATTCATTGTACATTAATTCCTATGCTGGCAGCGGCTGGAGAATTAAAGACAAAGCCTACTCAGCATAGTGTAAAGGAATTGCGCAGTATCGGAATTCAGCCCAATGTGATCGTTTGTCGTACGGAGCATCCCTTATCCGATGATCTTAAACGGAAAATAGCACTATTCTGTGATATTGATCCCGCTGCAGTGATTGAGGCGCGTGATGCTAACAGTTTGTATGAAGTACCACTAATGTTACAAGAACAAAATTTGGATCGGATTGTAGTGAATCATTTGGGTCTTCCTAAAGGTGAACCTGATATGGAAGAATGGAAGGCAATTGTAAATAAAATAAAGTGCTTGTCTCATCGGACGAGAATTGCCATCGTAGGAAAATACGTTTCCTTACACGATGCCTATTTAAGTGTTGTGGAATCTTTAACCCATGCAGGGATTGCCAATGATACGGAGGTAGAGATTGTTTGGATCAATTCTGAGGACCTAACTTCGGAAAATGTAGATTCCTATTTAGGTGGAGTGGATGGAATCTTAGTACCCGGTGGATTTGGTGACCGTGGCATCGAGGGAAAAATTACGGCTATTCGTTATGCGCGAGAGCAGCAAATTCCTTTTTTTGGAATCTGTTTGGGAATGCAGATGGCATGTGTAGAGGGGGCTCGCCACTTGCTGGGTTTACATGAAGCCAATAGTTCAGAGTTCCAGCCGGATACACCTCATCCAATTATCGATCTGTTGCCGGAACAAAAAAAGGTGCAAGGTTTGGGAGGGACAATGCGTCTTGGCTCCTATCCCTGTCATCTCGTACCGGATAGTCTTGTTGGTAGAGCTTATGGGAAGGAAAAAATTTTCGAACGTCATCGTCATCGCTATCTCGTTTTTTCACTTATTCTATCATCTTTTCGCTTTAACTCTTCCTTAAGTTGCCCCATGGTTTGTAGGCACTCAGTTCCACCCAGAATTTACATCCCGCCCCAACCGACCTCATCCATTATTTAATGACTTTATCGCAACCTCTCTCCGACTAAAAAGAAAGTCAAGATCTTCGACCCCCACGATGGAAGAAAATAAATAATTTATTTAGATTGATCCCAATGCTTAGAAGCCTTGGGATCAAATCCTTGAGAGAGGAAAATCGAATCCAGGTATCTTAACCTCCATGCTAGAATAATACCCAAAGTCCCCTATGTCTCCATTTATTAACTTTAAATTACATTATTATCATAAATTTTTTTGATATGTATCTTAGTTTAAGTAGGATTCTGGATGTATTTATCTGATTATTCCTCTGGGAAAAAGTATATGCTCGAATTACGATGCTACATTTTTATCTAATCTCATATCTTACCTCTTTTTTCCGTGAGCTTTTTCATCCGGTAAACTTTTGTTGCTTAAGCAGGAAATGAAGATGAACTACGCGAATTATTTTATTAACGTATGAAAGAACCTTAAGTTGAGTCGATAGAATAAGTCTGAAGGGAAGATGCCTTTATCTATCCACTTAAAAATCATGAATGTTTTCCTTTGCTTAGCCAATTCGATCCGGCATTAAATGGATAAACCGCAGTTTTGGAAAGGAGTAAAGGCGATGTCCCATTCTTCCAAAAAAGTGCTGGTTGTTGATGATCAATATGGAATCCGTTTGCTTCTTAAAGAAGTTTTTTCTAGAGAAGGATTTCATATCTTTCAGGCAGCCAATGGGAATGCAGCACTAGAAATCATCCGTGTCAATGAGCCGGATCTCATATTGCTAGATATGAAGATGCCTGGTATGGACGGGTTGGAGTTTTTGCGACAACTAAGAAAGATACAACCCCATACCAAAGTGATTATGATGACAGCATACGGTGAACTAGATATGGTACAAGAAGCATCAAAGCTTGGGGCTTTGGCTCATTTTACGAAGCCCTTTGATATTGAGGAGCTACGTCAAGAAGTGATTAAGCAGTTGGTATCTTAAGTGAGATAAGGCTTTAGTCATTGCGGGTTGTAGAAGGATATTTAATAATGAATATACTTATATTTCTCTAAACGGAAAGGATGAAAGAAACTGATGGAAGTAGAGATTCGATTACGGATGAGCCAAGCAGATGCGCATTATGGTGGGAATCTCGTAGATGGTGCACGTATTATGGCCTTATTTGGTGATTTGGCAACAGAGATTTTGATCCGACATGATGGTGATGAAGGTTTATTCGTTGCCTATGATCAGGTAGAATTTTGTGCCCCTGTATACGCAGGTGACTATATCCGGGCAATAGGAAAACTGGAGAAGGTAGGAAATACGTCTCGTAAAATGAGCTTTGTTGCCTATAAGGAGATCGAGGCAGGAATTGATCCTGAAGTTCCCTCTGCCGCCCGCTTATTGGAGGAACCGGTGGTTGTTGTACGTGCCTCAGGTACCTGTGTCGTTCCGAAGGATCGTCAACGCATTACACATGAAAAGTGAATTTCAAATAGATTCTCTTTTTGTGAACGATATCCGGCTTAAAAGTAGGCCGGATCATTTGCGTGTCATTTTACGGGATCCAGTATGTAAACTGAAGATGATTGGAGGAGGATTAATTGGAAAAACTAATTATTACTGCTGCTTTGGTTGGTGCTGAAGTTACCCGTGAAGATACCCCACATCTTCCGATCACGCCTCGGGAAATCGGTGAGGCTGCAGCAAAAGCAGCGGAGGCTGGAGCAGCGATCGCTCACATTCATGTGCGAGATGAAAAAGGTAATCCCAGTCAGAATCGGGATTTGTATGCAGAAGCCATCGAGGAGATTCGAAAGCGAACGGATATTATTATTCAGGTTTCAACAGGTGGGGCAGTAGGGATGAGCAGTGAAGAGCGGCAACAACCTCTCACTTTACGCCCAGAGATGGCAACGCTTACTACAGGAACAGTTAATTTTGGTGCTGATATTTTTCTTAACCCACCTGAGATGATTGAACAATTTGCAAAGACCATGCAGCAGTATGGAGTACGCCCAGAATTTGAGATTTTCGATGTTGGGATGGTCGCCACTGCACTTAATCTAGTAAAGAAAGGTCTCGTTACAGGTCATCTACACTTTGATTTTGTAATGGGTGTTCCAGGAGGGATTCCAGCAACAGCAGACAACCTACTCCATATGGTTCGATTGTTACCAGAGGAGGCGACCTGGACTGTGGCAGGAATTGGTCGTCATGAATTGCCAATGGCTGCATTAGGTATTGTTCTCGGTGGTCATGTGCGGGTTGGGCTGGAAGATAATATTTACTATCGTCGGGGTCAACTGGCGACCAATGAAGAATTAGTTGCTCGTGTGGTGCGTATTGCCCATGAGATGGATCGAGAAGTGGCAACACCAGCTGAAGCACGTGCGATACTTGGGATCAACGAGGAATAACCAATCTACGAGCAGAAAAACTTGCTTCCGTAATTAGATTGGGAATGGTATAATGATTTACTAATGCTTAAAGTTTTTATTGAAAGGATTCTTCTCTTTCATCCTGATTAAACTTATGATATATAGATATATTGTTAATAGCATAAGTGGAAGGAAGATGAATTATGAAATTTTTTATTGATACTGCAGAAGTGGAAGAAATTCGACAAGCACATGAGGCTGGAATTATTTCTGGGGTAACGACCAATCCCAGTCTAATTGCTAAATCTGGTCGTCCCTTTGTCGAAGTCTTGAAAGAGATTTTAGAAATCGTAGATGGTCCGGTTAGTGCGGAGGTGATGAGTAAGGATGCGGACGGAATGGTGGCTGAAGGAGAGTCTTTAGCAGCATTATCCGATCGTATTGTGATAAAGGTTCCAATGACTTGGGAAGGGATGAAAGCTGTCAATCGCTTTGCTAAAAAAGGAATCCGTACCAATGTAACACTGATTTTTTCTGCAAACCAAGCTCTGGTTGCTGCACGGGCGGGTGCTACATATGTAAGCCCATTTATTGGACGATTGGACGATATTAGTCACGATGGAATGGAGTTAATTGAACGGGTTGCACACATTTTTAGCACTCATCGGATTGAGACAGAAATTATTGCAGCAAGTGTTCGTCACCCCCTTCATGTTACTCAAGCAGCGGAAAGTGGCGCCGATATTGCAACTGTACCTTTTAAAGTATTGAAGCAACTTCTACAACATCCTTTAACTGATCAAGGAATCGCCAAATTTGATGAGGACTGGAAAAAAGCGAAAGCAAAATAAAATAATCACACATACCGATCTTATCCTGAGATAAATAAGCATACTTTATTCACTTGTTCCAAAAATCCTTAAAGGATTTTGGGACAGGGAGGGATGTGTTTCGAAGGGAGTATCTAGATGGAACGGTTGATGATCAAAGGTGGTCGTCCACTAAGAGGAAAAGTATCAATTAGCGGGGCGAAAAATAGTGCAGTCGCTTTGATTCCAGCAACTTTGTTGGCCGAGACTAGTTCGATCTTGGACAATTTGCCACAGATTCGAGATGTACAAATTTATATTGATTTACTTACTGATTTAGGTGCTGTTGTGACTAGAGAAGGGTCGTCTCTCTATGTTGACCCCTCCCGCGTTGCTCAATTTCCATTGGTTAACGATCAGGTCCATCAATTACGGGCTTCCTATTACCTTATGGGTGCTTTATTGGGTCGCTTTGGAAAAGCGATCGTCGGTTTGCCTGGGGGATGTAATCTTGGTCCACGCCCGATCGATCAGCATATCAAGGGCTTTGAAGCCTTGGGAGCACAGGTAAGAGAAGAAGATGGTGCACTCCATCTTTTTGCGCCTCAGTTAAAAGGGGCACGTATTTATTTGGATGTTGTTAGTGTAGGGGCAACAATCAATATCATGTTGGCTGCAGTCCGCGCCGAAGGACAAACCATTATTGAAAATGCGGCGAAAGAGCCAGAAATTGTTGATGTAGCGACTCTATTAAATTCTATGGGTGCGCAAATAATGGGAGCCGGTACTGATGTGATTCGAATTCGGGGTGTCTCTCAGCTTAGAGGATGCCGTCATTCGATCATTCCTGATCGAATCGAAGCAGGCACCTATATGATCGCTGCTGCTGCTACCAATGGAGAAGTTATTGTAGATAATGTGATTCCGAAACATTTGGAACCGGTCACCGCCAAATTGCGGGAAATGGGAGTTTACATTGAGGAAGCGGATGATTCCATTCTAGTAAAGGGAAAAGACGATTTGCGCCCAGTGAACATCCGTACTCTTCCTTATCCTGGCTTTCCGACCGATTTACAGCAGCCTTTTACAACCCTTTTGACACGTGTGCCAGGTACGAGTTTGGTAACAGATAGCATTTACTCTTCACGCTTTAAGCATGTGGATGAGTTAATCCGAATGGGAGCCACGATTAAAGTAGATGTGCGTACGGCAATTATTGAAGGTGGTACAAAGTTAAAAGGGACACGTGTAGAAGCATCTGATCTACGAGCTGGTGCTGCACTGGTTGTGGGAGGCTTAATGGCAGAAGAGATCACCGAAATCCATGGATTGGAACATGTAGATCGTGGCTATGAGCTACTTGAGGACAAATTAAAAGCTTTAGGTGCAGAAATCTGGCGTGTTTAATTCCTCTTATATAACCTCTACCTACTCTTTCTCCTTAAGCATTTCCTAATTTATAGGTGTTCACAGACTCGCCTCATGACAGGTCCCTCTCCTGTCGTCTACTGGGTAAAAAAAGATAGGTAATCATGATGAAAGATAAAAATGAGGCCTATCTTATTTCCCCTCTACAATTAAGGATGATGATTTCTCACAATATCAACTAAAAACGATCTGGTTTCTAACACAAGGATGATCAATCAGGAGGAATGATTGGTGGAACGAAGTTTAACAATGGAGCTGGTTCGGGTAACTGAAGCGGCAGCCGTTGCTTCTGCTCGGTGGATGGGCTTTGGTAAGAAAAATGAAGCAGACGAAGCGGCAACCCGGGCGATGCGCAAGGTATTTGATACAATTCCTATGCGTGGTACTGTTGTGATTGGCGAAGGGGAAATGGATGAAGCGCCGATGCTTTATATTGGCGAACGCTTAGGGCTTGGTTATTTGCCTGAAGTTGATCTGGCAGTTGATCCTTTGGAAGGAACCAATATTGTTGCCAAAGGCTTATGGAACGCTTTATCCGTAGTGGCTGTAGCCAATCGCGGCGGCCTACTACATGCCCCAGATATGTATATGGAGAAAATTGCTGTAGGACCCAATGCTGTGGGTAAGGTAGATTTGGATGCTTCTGTGACAGAAAATCTTCAGGCTGTCGCTCAAGCTTTAGGCAAAGAAATGAATGATTTGGTTGTAACCATCTTAGATCGCCCTCGTCATAAGAAATTGATTGAAGAAGTTCGTCAAGCAGGAGCTAGAATTAAATTAATTCCAGATGGAGATGTGGCAGCTGCCATTAATACTGCATTTCCCAATACAGGAGTAGATCTTTTAATGGGAATTGGGGGAGCTCCAGAAGGAGTAATCGCGGCTGTAGCCTTAAAATGCTTGGGTGGTGAAATTATTGGACGGTTAAAACCAGAGAATGAGGAGCAAAGAAAGAGATGCCAGGAAATGGGGATTGAAAATCCAAATCGGATCTTGCGAATGGAAGATCTGGTTAAATCGGAGGATGCGATCTTTGCAGCTACAGGGGTGACAGATGGAGAACTACTACGTGGTGTGCGTTATCAGGGAACAACAGCTACCACGCACTCTGTGGTGATGAGGGCGAAAACAGGAACCGTTCGGTTTATCGAAGGGAAACATCGCTTAGAGAAAAAGCCAAACTTAGTATTAGAATAAACCTTCCTACATTAGGAGACGATGGAGGAAGAATTGAATGATAGCGTGGTGAAGCCTATGGAAATTTCCCTGACAGATTTGGAAAATCAACGTTTAACCGATCTATATAAGCTAGCAAAAACTTATCAAATCCCATACTATAGTCAGATGAAGAAGAAAGAACTTATTTTCGCTATTTTAAAAGCCCAGGCGGAACGGGATGGATTGCTTTTTATGGAAGGTGTACTGGACATTTTACCTGAAGGTTATGGATTTTTACGTCCGATTAATTACCTTCCTTCTCCCGAGGATATTTATATTTCTGCTTCTCAAATTCGTCGCTTTGATTTACGAACGGGAGATCTTGTTTCAGGAAAGGTACGCCCACCTAAGGAAAATGAACGATACTTCGGCCTTTTACATGTAGAAGCGGTTAATGGACAAGACCCGAATGTTGCTGCAGAACGATTACACTTTCCGGCGCTTACTCCTCTTTATCCTCAGCAAAAACTTACCCTTGAAACAACTCCAGAGCAGTTGTCCACACGAATAATGGATCTTATTGCTCCCATTGGTCTAGGGCAAAGAGGTCTGATTGTGTCGCAACCAAAAGCGGGTAAAACGATCTTATTAAAAGAGATTGCTAATAGCATTACTACTAATCATCCGGAAATTGAACTCTTTATTCTCCTTATCGATGAACGGCCGGAAGAAGTGACGGATATGCAGCGTTCTGTCAATGCCGAAGTAGTCAGTTCAACCTTTGATGAGTTGCCGGAAAACCATATTAAGGTTGCTGAACTGGTTTTAGAACGGGCTCAACGTTTGGTTGAACATAAAAAAGATGTGGTTATATTGTTGGATAGTATTACAAGATTGGCACGGGCGTATAATTTGGTAATTCCTCCTTCTGGACGTACACTGTCTGGAGGGATCGATCCAGCTGCATTGCATCGTCCCAAGCGCTTTTTTGGAACGGCGCGGAATGTGGAGGAAGGTGGAAGCTTAACCATTTTGGCAACAGCACTGGTGGACACAGGATCGCGGATGGATGATGTAATCTATGAAGAGTTTAAGGGAACAGGTAATCTAGAATTGCATCTTGATCGAAAACTAGCTGAACGGCGAATCTTTCCAGCAATCGATATCCGTCGTTCTGGAACTCGTCGTGAAGAATTGCTGCTAGGGAAAGAAGAACTGGAGAAGTTATGGATGCTCCGAAAATCCTTATCAGAGGGAACGGAGTTTACTGAATCCTTCCTACGTAAACTGGCAAGTACAAAGACAAATCATGAATTTATGGAAAGCCTTTCTGCACCTCCATCTCGTTCTACTAATGCATCTTAATCTTTAAAGCATAGTAGGATATACACCCGCATAAGATAGAAGTGGAATCGGGTTGTTTATTCCAAATATATCTTATGTGAGGTGGTGTGGTGGCGAATAAAACGACGTTGGTTGCCTCCTCAATCTCACTGTGTACCGCTTCATGGGTTGCTGCAGGTGATATCGAAAGTGTTCAAGCTGAAAAGATCGATTCCAGGACAAAAGATTGGGAGAAAGAAATGGTGGCTCAAGATGCTTTTTATCAGTATCTAAATCCAATCGCTTCTGTGGAAGAAGGGCATGTCGCAGCGGAAACAGATTTGAAGCCACTTACTTATACGGTTAAAAAAGGAGATACATTATACCATATTGGTCAGATCTATAACCTGGATTATCAACTTATCGCCGATTATAACCAGATTACGGATCCGAGAAGGTTGGGAATTGGTGAGGAATTAAGAATACCAGTTACACGTAAATGGATTCGGATAAAAGAAGGGCAAACGTTGCAGTCGTTACTTGAGCAATACAAAACAACTGAGCAAGTCCTAAAAGAGTTAAATCCAGAGCTGAGTTTAGCAGAATCTGTCTATGTGGGACAGGTTTTAGCGGTTCCTCAGTTAATCAAGCAAAAGAAAATCAATAAAAAGGAGAAGAAATCCGTTAAGCTGGCAACTTCCTCTAGGCAACCAACGATCCAACAGGGATTTATCTGGCCTGTCACTGGAAAAATTACTAGCCACTATGGTATGCGACGTGGTCGAATGCATACAGGAATTGATATTAGTAATGGGAAACGGGAGCAAAACAAAATTCGTGCTTCTAAAGCAGGCGTTGTAGTTCGGGCTGGTTATGTTGGAAACTATGGGAACCTTGTTGTCGTCGATCACGGCGATGGCTGGACTACTTACTATGCCCATTTGAACCGTATTACGGTTAGTAAGAGCCAATCTGTAAGTCAGGGCGATATACTCGGTTATATGGGCTCGACGGGAAACTCGACCGGTGTCCATCTTCACTTTGAGATTCGCCAGAATGATCAACCAAAGAACCCGTTACAGTTCTTACCTTGATTTAAAGGAACTAGTATCACTTATCTCTCCTTTTACAAAGCTCCTCCTGTTGATTTCAACAGGAGGAGCTTTGTTTGGAAAAAGCTTGGTTGCGATCTTGTTCTATTCGTGCTATAATGACGCAGTTAGATTAATGATCGTTAGTCAGCGGGACTGTTTGAAAAGAGGTGAAAATCATGAAGACAGCAATTCATCCCGAATTCAAATTGACGAAGATTACCTGTGCGTGCGGCAATTCATTTGAGGTAGGTTCCACGAAGGAGAATCTTCGTGTAGATATTTGCTCTGAGTGCCATCCTTTTTATACGGGTCAACAAAAAATGACCAACTTAGGAGGCCGTGTAGATCGTTTCAAAAAAAAATACAACCTCAAATAAAATGGATCGTACAGCAAGCGATAATCGCTTGCTATTTTTGTACCTTAACGAGTGAATTTCTCATCTCTGATGTAGTAAGTTATTCCAATTAAGAAAGAGAATATCCCTTGTATTTCCCTAAATCGAAAAGGGGGTTATAATGAAAAAGGTGTCCAAGAGGGGGACTGTATTCGAGACTAGGAAAACTGCTTTTGTTGAGTAAGTAATGTTTACGCTTGAATCTGATGAAGGACAATTCGTGTGCCTGGGAAGAACATGTATCATGCTACTTGGTAATCGCATTGATAAAGTTTAAGGCAAAAGTGATGTGTATACTCCCCTGGCTTGGGATACTTACGAAGCTTTTAGAATATGGGAGGGGAAGAAGCATCGAGCGGGATACATTTGTTCACCAACAAAAAGGATGGATTGAAATTATTTGTGGGGGAATGTTTTCAGGAAAAAGTGAGGAATTAATACGGAGAGTCCGTCGGGCACGAATTGCCAAACAGCAGGTGTTGGTATTTAAACCAGCCATTGATAATCGATATCGACAAGAGGCTGTTACTTCCCATAACGGAATTTATACTGAAGCATACACCTTGAGGAAAGCTTCAGAAATCCTTGAATATATTGTTCCTGAAACCGATGTAGTCGCGATCGATGAGGTACAGTTTTTTGATCATGAGATAGTTTCGATTTGCCAGCAGCTAGCAAATGATGGAATCCGAGTGATTTGTGCTGGTTTGGACTTGGATTTTCGGGGACGCCCCTTTGGTCCTACTCCTGAGATTATGGCAGTGGCTGAATATGTAACAAAGCTGCAGGCAATTTGTGTTCGTTGTGGTGGTCCAGCAAGCCGAACACAGCGCATTATTGATGGTGAGCCAGCAAAAGTAGAAGATCCGATCATTCTGGTTGGAGCCTCAGAAAGGTACGAAGCACGGTGCCGCCACTGTCATGAGGTGCGATAAAAAGTACATAAGTTTCTTTCCCATAGAAGAATGCTGTACACCTCCCTTAGACAAACTATGTGTAGGGAGGTGGTTTATTTTGCGCCGTTTGTTAGCTCTTTGTTTAACAATCGCTATTATTATGGGAGTTACTGCCTGTACGATGGAAAGTTCACCCCGGCAGCGAGATGATGGATTACATGGGATTACCAATGCAAATCCTAATCTACGCACAGGGGATGCTTACACACCCACTATAAATGATGATCGGAATCGAATCCAGGAGGCGGCATTGAGAACAGAGGGCGTCCGAAAGGCACGGGTAGCCCTTGTAGGAGGACGTGCCTTGGTACGTATTACACCTCAACCGGGGCTCTCCCAGGAAGAGTATAAGAGATTATCCGAAGAGGTTCAGCGCAATATTTCGAAGGTCATGCCTCGATATGCAGTTCGGGTCGTTGTTCAGCATTCTTCCGGCTTTCGCTGGCCCTTTATGCCCTAATGATTCTTCTACTACGGAAATCGTCCGAAAAAAGAAGCCTAAATCAAGGCTTCTTTTTTGTTAAAAGAGGTCAGGTGAGAGATTGGACAAAACACCTAAAGTAATGTTATAGGTAGCATGCACAATCATCGCGGTGGTGGTGTTGTAGCGATTGCGAAGTAAACCAAGTGCCAGTCCAACTAAAAAGACCACAAAGGTGGACAGAGTGAGGGCATAATTACCATGAAGCAGTGTAAACAGAATTGTGGTTAAGATAAGTCCGAACCGAGGTTGCAAAGCACCGCGGAAGAGTGCTTCCTCTCCCAATCCGGCGGCAAGACCCATTGTTAGGATTCCAAAAACTGATTGTGTCAAGGGTCCCAGTAATTGTTCGGTCAATTTTTCTACATCCTTGTCTACGGTCACCCCTACCAATTCTCCGACCATCACAATGATCGAGGCCATCCCTACGAGGAGTAAGCCTGATCCGATGCCGATCAATACTTGACGTAAGGTCGGCTTTACAATGCCCAACCGCCGAAGGGCAGAGGAAAAGTCCCGCCGTATGAACAACCCTACACCAACAAGGCTCATAAAAAGGAACATAAGATTTTGTGCCCACAGGGCGGGGGCGGGATTGGTCGTAAAATCATCCATTTCTGATTCCATGTTGGCCAGTGCATCCAGCCCAATACTCATCATTACAAAGAGTTGAATTAGAATAATCATAGACAAGGAAAGGGAAACAGCATGTACCCGGCTATCAGGATCAATCGGGATAATACGGCTTGCCAGTCTACGTAGTACGGGGATTAACAGCAATATTCCAATCAAGGATGGAAGCCACATTGCTAATCCCAGACTTGTAAATTTTTCTGTAGGAAGGAACTCCTCAAGTCCGGAAATTTCAGCTTCACTAAGACCCAAGAGGAAATAAACAATTCCTAACAGAAATAAAAGTGCATAGCCAAGGCTTATAAGAACATAACTCGTAATGGCAAATCCAAATCCTCCTTTTGGGTTTGCCGAAGTACGTGCCTTATCGGCAAAGTTGGCTAAGAATAGAAGGAGAAGAAAAGGTGCAAACATAACAATAGTACTGATCACTTCTAATATTTCTAACATAAGTTTATTTGCGGCTTAAGCTGAAACCAGCCGCTCCTCCTCTCTTTTTTACTACCTTTGGCAACATTGGGGGGCTATTACTTAATCATACTATACTATAGCCTAAATGGACTTGTTTCATCGGTTTTTTTAAGAGTTGGACTAAAAAAGGCGGTTAGGTGTGTATATCTGTATTAACAGTATAGTCGAAAGGGGTTTCAGTCAAGCATATATTTTGTAGGGATTAAATTTTGGTTTATTCAACTTTGACGGAGAAAGCGACATACCATATAATATTTACGTTAATGGAGTTTCTTAAAGACATCGAAAACAGGGATTCTGAGCGTCTTTGCTCGAGTAGGGAATCTGTATCATTTTAGATCTAATTCTACATGGACCTCAATTATAACCTTATTATTAATATAAGAAACTATTAGTTAGGAGGTGAACTCATGCTTGAGCGTTTGGAGGCAATTGGACATCGATATGAGGAGTTAACCCAACTTTTAAGTGACCCACAAGTCTTAGAAGATCCCAAAAAGCTACGCAAATATGCGAAAGAGCAGGCGGATTTGGAAGAGAAGTACCAATCCTATTGCGAATATAAGAAAGTTGTGGAGCAGTTACAGGAAGCCAAGGAAATGTTGGAGGAAAAATTGGATGAGGAGATGCTCGATCTCGTCAAAATGGAAATTGACGAGTTAAATGAGCGTAAAAAATCCTTGGAGGATAAACTTCGTATTCTACTTCTCCCCAAAGATCCCAATGATGAAAAGAACGTAATTATGGAAGTGCGTGGCGCCGCAGGAGGAGAGGAAGCTGCGTTATTTGCTTCCGATTTATTTCGAATGTATTCCCGCTATGCCGAGCGACAAGGGTGGAAGGTGGAGCTGATTGATGCTAACACCACTGGTTTAGGTGGATTTAAGGAAGTTATTTTTTCGATACAGGGTCGCGGTGCATACAGCCGGTTAAAGTATGAAAGTGGAGCTCATCGTGTACAGCGGGTACCAACGACTGAATCAGGGGGACGGATCCATACTTCTACGGCCACTGTAGCTGTACTGCCGGAGGCAGAAGAGGTGGAAGTAGAGATCCACGATAAAGATATTCGAATCGATACTTTTTGCTCCAGTGGTCCTGGAGGGCAAAGTGTGAATACAACACAATCAGCGGTACGGATTACCCACTTACCGACGAATATTGTTGTCTCCTGTCAGGATGAAAAGTCACAGATTAAAAATCGGGAAAAAGCGATGCGTGTCTTAAGAGCTCGTTTATTGGATCGGATGCAGCAAGAGGAAGCGGCCAAGATGGCAGATGCAAGGAAAAGCCAAGTAGGGACAGGTGACCGGAGCGAACGGATTCGAACGTATAATTTTCCTCAAAGTAGAGTTACCGATCACCGGGTAGGTCTTACCTTGCATAAGCTAGATTTAATTCTGGATGGAGAATTGGATGAAATTATTGAAGCACTGACACTGGAAGAACAAGCAGAGCTTCTTAAAAAGGCGGAATGAAGAAATATGGAGCGGATGAAAACGGTGCGGGAAGCTTATCAAAAAGCTTCCTATTTTTTGCACTCCGAGGGGATCACTAGTTTTTCTTTTGAAGCAGAATTAATGCTGCGCCACCTTTTAGACTTGGATCGAACACGTTTTTTTATGGAATTGGATAAAAACTTTCCAGAAGAGAAGAATAATCAGCTGTGGGAATGGCTCCAAAAGCGAAAGCAAGGAGTTCCTCTTCAATATTTGTTAGGTGAACAACATTTTTATGGGCGTTCGTTTTATGTTAAGCCTGGAGTTCTAATTCCTCGTCCAGAGACAGAGATTTTGGTGGAACAAGTGTTGCAAAAGGTGGATCTTGAATGGCACCATGCACCACTTCGTGTGGTCGATGTGGGCACTGGGAGCGGTGTGATTGCTATAACATTGGCAGTAGAGCGGCCTCAATGGGAGATTATCGCAATCGACTGCTCATCCGCTGCTTTACACATCGCTAAGAAAAATGCCCAGCTTCACGGAGTAAAGTCGAAAATCACTTGGTATAAAGGATCTTGGTTGCTTCCCTTACTGCAAAATCATAAAAAAGTAGATATCTTGGTCTCTAATCCTCCCTACATTCCCTCTGAGGAAATCTCTACCTTGGAAAAGCAAGTTCGTGATCATGAGCCACATTTAGCTCTGGATGGGGGAGTAGATGGACTTGATCCTTATCGAGAAATGATTCGTCAGATTCCAAAAGTGCTTAATCGCCCAGGTTTAGTGGCCTTTGAAGTAGGTGAGGGGCAAAGCGAAGCAGTAGCTCAACTTTTTCACAAGCTTTCTGGATCCATCGAGGTTACTATTAAAAAGGATCTTGCGGACAAAGAACGTATAGTCATGGGCTGGTTGAAAAGCTGAAGAAACTTTATCATCGATTGATTAAACCTTCCTATGCCTGTCCATACTGAAAGATAACAGGTGAGGAAGGGGAAATAAAAAATGCAGATTCGTACTTATCTGTTTATTATGGTGATCACAGTAGGTTTATTCTTTGGACTTAAGATGATGGACAAAGAGACTGACCCTATGTTTATTCTTGGAAGCACTACTTCTGCTGAAGCGGGACCGATTCCTGAACAAGCGATTCGTCTACGGATCATTGCAAATAGCGACAGTGTTGTTGACCAGACAGTAAAACATAAAGTTCGGGACGCCATTTTAGCAGAGGTGGAGAGTTGGGAGCGGCAACCAGAAACGATTGAAGAAGCCCGAAAAGTTATGAAGGAGCACCTCCCTTTTTTTCAACAACTGGCAGAAAAAACGCTTCAGAAACATGGACT